>NZ_DATJCY010000290.1:0-3118 GCF_035577925.1 Gelidibacter sp.
TTCATGCTTTCAATGTAATTAGTTAAATTCGCACTCATGAATGCCAAACTTCAAACCCCTATCGATTACCTCAAAGGCGTGGGTCCAAATCGGGCCGATCTGCTCCGTAGCGAACTTGGCATTCACACCTATCAGGATTTGATCAATCTTTTCCCTAATCGATATATTGACAAAACTCAGTACTACAAGATCAACCAATTGCAGCAAAATAGTGCCGATGTTCAGATTATAGGAGAAATCACCAGTTTGAAAGAAGCTGGTCAAGGAAAAGCAAAACGTTTGGTGGCCACTTTTAAGGACGAAACGGGAATTATTGAACTTGTTTGGTTCAGAGGTCATAAATGGATCCAAGAGAATATCAAATACGGAAAAAAATATGTGATTTTCGGAAAAACAAATTGGTTCAACGGCATTTTCAGTATGCCACATCCCGAAATGGAACTGCTTGAAGAGCATGAAAAAAATCTGCAAACGGCCATGCAACCGATTTACCCATCAACCGAGAAGTTGACGAACAGAGGAATTTCCAATCGGGTCCTGATCAAAATTATGCAGCAATTATTTTTGGAAACCAAAGGTCGATTTGAAGAAACACTTTCAGAAAATTTACTTTCAGAACTTAAATTAATTTCTAAAAGTCAAGCACTTTTTAACGTCCATTTTCCGCAAAATCAAGAGCTGTTAGCGAAGGCCCAATTCCGGTTAAAATTTGAAGAATTATTTTACATTCAATTGCAATTAATCATCAAAAATCTGATCCATAAAACAAAGATAAAAGGGTTTAATTTTAAGCATGTCGGAAATCATTTCAATACCTTTTTTAAAGAACATTTACCCTTTGAATTGACCAATGCACAAAAACGGGTTTTAAAGGAAATTAGGGCCGATATGGGTAGTAATGCACAAATGAACCGTCTGCTTCAAGGTGATGTCGGTTCGGGCAAGACCATTGTGGCGTTAATGTCAATGTTAATCGCACTTGACAACGGTTTTCAAGCCTGTTTAATGGCGCCGACTGCTATTTTGTCAGTTCAACACTATCATGGACTACAAGAGCTATGTAAAAACCTGAACATCAACATAAAAATACTCACAGGTTCAACCAGTACTTCAGATAGAAGGAAAATTCATGCAGCACTTGAAAATGGCGAATTGGACATCCTAATTGGCACACATGCCCTACTTGAAGATAAGGTAAAATTCAAAAATTTAGGACTTGCAATTATTGATGAACAACATCGTTTTGGTGTGGAGCAACGCAGTAAATTATGGCATAAAAACACCTCGCCACCACATGTTTTGGTGATGACCGCAACGCCCATTCCGAGAACTTTAGCCATGTCGGTTTATGGCGATTTGGACGTGTCCGTTATTGACGAATTACCACCTGGAAGAAAGGACATAAAAACAGTACATCGCTATGATAAAAACCGGCTGAAAGTCTTCAAATTTGTTAGAGATGAAATTGCAAAAGGCCGACAAATTTATGTGGTTTATCCATTGATAAAAGAAAGCGAAAAAATGGATTATAAAGATTTGATGGATGGCTACGAAAGTATCGTTAGGGAATTCCCTATGCCAGAATATCAAATTTCAATTGTCCACGGACAAATGAAACCTGCCGATAAAGATTTTGAGATGGAACGTTTTGTCAAAGGTGAAACACAAATCATGGTGGCAACAACGGTTATTGAAGTGGGCGTTAATGTACCCAATGCATCGGTTATGATCATTGAAAGTGCCGAACGTTTTGGATTATCACAACTCCATCAATTGCGCGGTCGTGTAGGTCGTGGCGCAGAACAGAGTTATTGCATTTTAATGACTAGCCATAAACTTAGCGAAGACAGTAAAACCCGACTCCAAACCATGGTCAGAACCAATGACGGATTTGAAATTGCCGAAGTGGATTTACAACTTCGTGGTCCGGGAGATTTGATGGGCACACAACAAAGTGGCGTCTTAAACTTGAAAATTGCCGATGTTATCAAGGACAAAGATATTTTGCAACACGCACGTTATTACGCAAAAGCCATTTTAAAAGCCGATCCTTCGCTATCTCTTCCTGAACATAAAGTACTGCGCTACACGTATGGGCAATTGAGCAAGTACAAAAATATATGGAATTATATTTCTTAATAAAACAGTTATCAGTTGTCGGCTTTTCAGTTGTCGGTAGAAGACAAAAAACAGCAAAATACTCTCGAAATCTTAAGAAATCAACATTAAATACACTAAAATTCATAGTTTTAGCTTAATTTGACACGACTAAACTAACCTCAATAAGCATGAGAACATTCAATTTTATTTTAAAAATCACGATGCTACTGGTAATATTTATCAGCTGTAAAGAAAAAAAAGAAGAAACAAAACAAACTACTAGTCCAGACGCAAACCAATTGGACGCATATTTCTCCAGCCAAATGCCTGCTGATGAGCCCGGCGGTGCAATTCTGATCATGAAGGGCGATAGTATTATTTTTAGCAAAGGTTACGGACTTGCCGATTTAAAAACCAAATCCAAAATTGATGAAAACACCTTATTTAATATTGGCTCCATTTCAAAAACCTTTGTGTCCAACGCTATTCTAATGTTACAAGATGAAGGCAAACTTTCTGTTGAAGACAATATGTCCAAATATTTCAACAATTTTAAAAACAAGGAAATTGCCGAAAAAGTAAAAATCAAACATTTGTTAACACATACGTCGGGTTTGGTTGACAATAGACAAACCAAAACCGATTCCTTGTTTTATCTGACCGCTAAAGATGTCGAAAACTGGTATCCTACCACGCAAGCCGAACATTTGAATTTTGAACCTGGCACTCGTTTCGAATATTCCAATCCGGCATACAATGCATTGGCATTAATTATTGAGGACGTAAGTGGCATGCCATGGCAAAAATATGTTGCAGATCATATTTTTACGCCTTCTGGCATGAACACGAGTACCATTACTGATGGTCCGCATCCCGAAACTGGTGTTTCTCATGCCTACATAAAAATCAATGGCAAGTGGTCAGAAAAAGATTATGGCGAAGAACCAACATTTGCAGCGGCTGGCAACGGCGGCGTTTGGAGTTCGGTCAACGAATTAGCAAAATATGAATTGGCTTT
>NZ_DATJCY010000291.1:0-4592 GCF_035577925.1 Gelidibacter sp.
GATGATTACGATATTGAAAATGAAATGTCTAAAAAATCAAATGAGGTAAAAAGAATTATAAGAATCAGAAAAGAGAAAGAGAAAGAAAAAAACGTCGCCTAATAATTAATAGAACAAGCTATAGATATTTTAACTTAATTATTGGTGAAACAGAATACTTAGCCAAAAATCCATCCGAAGCTAAAATCTCATTTTATTTTCTATAAAACAGGTGAAAATCAAGTAGAAATGATAAGAATTCCACATCAGCATATGGACAATGACTAATGTCTAAAAGATAAATTGGCTGCATAACATGAACCGTTTAGTTCTCATTCAAATACGGATTATTGGTTTTATCGTGTTTTACCCAAATTAATTTGGAAATATCGTAACCAATCTCTTCTGCTATTTTCAAGTACTTTGTTTTCACCTCTTGGGGAAGGTTTTTTGTGCGTGATAAAATCCACAGATAGTCTAAATTTTTTCCTGCAATCAAAGCATATTCATAGTTTTCATCTAAAGCAACGACATTATACCCCGAATAAAAAGGTCCAAAGAAACTTACTTTTAAAGCGGCTACATTTTTATCTCCTCTAAATTTTGCCAAGCCATCTGCTTTGCTCCATTCATTTTTCACGTAGTTAAAGCCGCTGTTCAGCACGATGATGTTTCCATTTTTATCCAATTGATATTGGGCGGAAGTATTATCCAAATCCTTTTCAAACCGAAAATCAAAACGGGCAATTTCATACCACGTTCCCAGATATCGATTAACATCAAAATCATCAACTGGTTTTGCATTTTCAGGATGGGAGGCACAAGCATTTAAAAGTAAAATTCCAAAAGCCATACCGGCTGTTCCTATAATTGATTTTATTTTCATTTTATACTATTTTAAAAGTTAATGCTTCCTTCAGCAAATTTTCAGTTTCAATATTCTTGTCATAAATAGCTTGGTGAAAATCATCGAGTTTATTTAACAATCGTATCAATTCTATTTTTTCATTTTGAGATAAATTTCCTGTTACGATTGCAGTTGCTTGCCGTATTTTATCCATTTGGTTTTCTAAAACAGTTAAGCCTTTTTGAGTGATTGTAATAACTTTCCTTCTTTTGTCGGTTTTTGAGTCTTGTTGTTCAATCCAACCTTGACCTATTAGCCGATTAATAATTTGCATTCCGGTTGGTTTTTCGTGTACATTTTTTTTGATTAAATCCGTTTTTGACATTTGGCCAAAAGCTTTTAAATTTATCAAGTAAATAAAATCTTCCTGTGTTGAGAATTCGGATCCAACAATTGCCGATTTAGAATAACTTTTCGCATACCTGTTTAAGTGAACAATCAACGTATTGATAACGCTTTCTGCACTTCTACCCTTTTCTTTTCCTTCCCAATTGGGCTCATTAGGATAAGTTTTATGGGTTACTGAAATCCATTTTTTAAACCCGGCAACAGAATTTTCAAAATAATTAGTTTGCTTGTTTTCAGTCTCAAATTGTTGGGCCAAATCAAGTATATCCTTTATCAAACTGTAATTCATTTTGGAGTAATTTTAGTACATAAAAATACTATTTTATTTTTAATATAGAATAAATCTAGACATATGTTTATAAAATAAGTTTATTTTTGTAATAATTAATCCTTTTATTGTATGAGACCTTTCCTTCTTGGATTGTTTTCCATTTTTTACGGAAACATACTTTCTGCCCAAACAATGGGAACTATTAATGGTGTCGTAAAAGACAAAAACACTCAAGAAACACTGACAGGTGTTGTACTTAGATTTGTGGGAGAAGCATCTTTAAACATTACAACCGATGAAAACGGAAGTTTTTCAATACAGCTTCCGGTTGGGAAATACAATTTGGAAACTTTGTACTTTGGCTATGCCCCTTTTATGCTTTACAATATCAATTTAAGTTCTGGAAATGCACAAATATTACAAATAGAATTGGACGAAAAAAGTCAGGAGCTGGAAGAAGTAGTGATCAATACCGGAAAATCAGTTAGGGCAACCAATATGATAACACCGTTGGCAACCCAACGATTGACAGCCGAAGAAATTAAGGTAAATCCTGGAGGTAATTTTGATGTTTCAAAAGTTATCCAAGTTTTGCCTGGCGTTGCAGGAGGAACAACGCCCAATAGAAATGATATTATTGTACGTGGCGGTGGCCCGAGCGAAAATGTTTATTATTTGGATGGCATTGAAATTCCTGTTTTGAATCATTTTCAAACGCAAGGAGCTAGTGGCGGTGCAACTGGAATTTTAAATGTGTCGTTTATCCAAGATGTACAATTAGCGTCATCGGCTTTTGATGCCAAATATGGCAATGCATTGGCTTCCACCATTAACATCAAACAACGAAATGGCAATCCGGATAAATTAAGTGGAAATTTTCGTTTGTCGGGAACAGAATTCGCAGCTATGTTAGAAGGTCCTTTGGGCAACAAAACGACCTTTATGGCTTCGGCAAGACGTTCTTATCTACAATTTTTATTCAAACTGTTGGACTTACCCATTCGTCCCGATTACTACGATTTTCAATACAAAGTAAACCACAAGATCAACAATAAAACCGAATTGACTTTTATTGGAATTGGAGCAATTGACAATTTTAAATTGGCAGTTCCCAAAAAAAGTGATGCTAACACAGAATATATCAATCGGGCAAATCCTTTAATCAACCAATGGAATTACACGGTGGGTGGCACACTTAAACAATTGATAGACAACGGTTATTATACCGTTGCTTTAAGTAGAAATATGTTTTTTAATGGTGCAGACCGATACGCAAACAATGCCATAAAAAATGGCCCTAAACTGTATAGTTTGGAAAGCCATGAAACGGAAAACAAACTTCGTTTTGATATGAACAAATTCAAAAATGGTTGGAAATACAGCTATGGTTTGGATGCTCAATATGTAAAATACGATGCTGATATTTTCAATACCACTAAAGAAGAAATTACTGATAATGAAGGAAATGTTATCAGCCCTGCGATAAGTTTTTCGAGCAATACAGCCATTGATTTTTTCAAATTTGGCGTGTACGGCCAAGTTGCAAAATATTTTTTTGATGATCGATTTCTAGTATCTGGCGGTATTCGATCAGATGTCAATACTTATACAGAAAGCGGATTAAACCTCTTGAGAAGTATCTCGCCAAGAGCTTCTTTTTCGTATGTTATCAACACTAAATGGAATATTTCGGCATCGGTCGGAAGTTATTATAAGCTGCCTGTTTACACGATGCTTGGCTACAAAGACAGTAACGGTGCACTTGCCAATAAAGATTTGAAATACACCAATTCTATTCATTACACTATTGGAACTGAGTTTCTTCCTAGAAATGATTTCCGCATTACTTTAGAAGCTTTTTATAAAGATTATGGTAATTACCCAACTTCCTTAACCAGCGGAATTTCTTATGCCAATATTGGCACTGATTATTCGGCCGTTGGAAGCGACAACTATACTTCAACAGGAAAGGGACGTGTTTATGGAGTTGAAGGTTACATTCAGCAAAAGTTGATTAAAAATCTTTTTTATGTGGCAAGTGCCACGCTTTACAAATCGGAATTTTCAGGTATAGATGATAAGTTTAGCCCTTCAACTTGGGATTATGGTTTTATCGTTTCTTCAACTTTAGGATACAAATTCAAAAACAATTGGGACATCGGTTTGAAATACCGCATAGCAGGCGGGCAACCTTACACGCTTTTTGACATGACAGCTTCAACAGAAATGTACTTGACTACCGGAACTGGTATTTACGATTATTCTCAACTCAACAGCAAACGACTTCCTGCTTTTAATCAATTGGATTTGAGAGTAGACAAAAAGGTCAATTTCAAAAAGGTAAGCTTAAATGTATTTGCCGATTTTCAAAATATTCTGCTCTACAAAACGCCCAGCTTGCCCAAGTTTACATTTGAAAGAAATGAAGACAACACAAATTTTAAAACAACCGACGGACTACCGATAAAAGCAGATGGAAGCAATGCTATTCCCTTTATTCTAAATGAACGTTCGGCAACGGTGGTACCCTCTATCGGATTTGTTTTTGAGTTTTAAGTGCCAAACCTATTGAGGTATGCACATTGGAAATCTACTGTTCAAAAACAAACTTGCCAATGAACATATATTTTACTTCTACAAAAAAACACGACACATTTATTCTTAGATAACAGTTTCATTATTTCCACTAAACTTGTAAGAAGGTTATTCGACTGAACATTGGTTCTAAAACCTGCTCCATGGAAAAGCCGAAAACTATCGTCGTAGCTACAAATGAAAATTGAGGTGGCGGATTTCAATTTTTGACATTTACAGAAACCGTAAATAATGAAAAATTCAATATTCGAGAAGCAAAAGGAAATGGTGTACAGAGAATATACATTTGTAAATCTTTAAATTTGATAGTTGTGATCACGGCAGGCAACTATAATAATTGGGAAATCAAAAATGATTAAAAAGCATTGCTGGTAAACCAAATATTGCTCCTGATTATTAATAACAATTACTAGACTTTTTTAAACTTCAACGCCAACACATAAATAAAAATTGTCGCTTAACCTTAAGCCTGCGTTTTGTTTTTTTTAAAGT
>NZ_DATJCY010000292.1:0-7339 GCF_035577925.1 Gelidibacter sp.
TTCAAATCTTCTACGACGCCGTTTCCGGAATATTATATTTTAAATGTGTCTGATGGCGACGGAACACAAGCAAAAATTGGAATTATTGGATTGACTTTGCCATTTAACAAAGTGCCTTATGTACATTATACCGATCCGATACAAACCGCAAAAAAGTTATATAATGAGATAAAAGATTCGGTTGATGTTGTTATCGCATTGACGCATTTGGACCTTGAAGATGATATTAAACTTGCAAAAGAAATCCCAGCTTTAGGGTTGATTATGGGTGGCCATGAGCATGACATGCAGTTTGAAAAAGTAGGCGATGTATATATTACAAAAGCCCATGCCAATGCAAAAACAGCTTATGTCAATACCTTGCGATTGGATAAAAAGAACGGGAAATTAAAAGTGTCTCCAGAATTGAGATATATTAATCAAACTATACCATTGGATGATTATACGAATACGATAGTTGAAAAATGGGTGAAAATTGCCAATGAAAATTACAGTTCCTTAGGTTTTGATGCTGAGAATATTGTAATAGAAAAAAACGAACCGCTTGAAGGTAGAGAAGTTGTTATTAGGATGCAACCAAGCAATTTAACCGAACTTGTCATTCGTGCCATGGAAGTAGCAGCACCTTCTGCCGATGTTGTACTTCTTAATGCCGGAGCCATTCGTGTTGATGATATTTTGCATGCGCCGGTTTCCGAATATGATATTTTGCGCGCAATGCCTTTTGGGGGCGAAATACGAGAGGTCGAAATGACAGGAAGTTTGCTAAATCAGGTTTTGGATGTAGGCGAAAGCAATCGGGGAATTGGTGGTTATCTGTTGCGAAATTCAACATTAAATAAAATAGATGACAAGTGGTATTTGGCAGAAGATGAGCTTGATGAAAATAAAACATACCGTGTGGCCATGCTTGGTTTTTTACTAACGGGAATGGAGGCTAATTTAGATTTTTTAACAGAAAATCATTCAGGGATACTTAAGGCATATCCTATTCAAACAGCCATCGATCATCCGCAATCGGACATCCGATTGGCACTCATTCAATACTTAAAAAGTTTAGAAAATTAAGTCTGTCATTTATATATGTTACTAAAGGAACAAGGTTATTTAAATCGTGTTCCTTTTGTTATTATTATGTGAATCGTATCGGGAAATCTATCAATTTTAGATATCTTAACGCCTTTAATATTTAAAATTTAAAAACCACTTTTTATGAATATTACAGCAGCCTATACCGATCTTTATCAACTTACTATGGCTCAGGTGTATTTTGAGACCAAACCTGATGGACGTGCCGTTTTTGATTATTATTTTAGAAATAATCCTTTTAATGGCGGGTATTCAATTTTTGCAGGATTGGAAGATGTGCTCAATATTTTTGAAACGCTAAGTTTTTCGTCTTCTGATGTGGCTTATTTGGAGCAACACGGATTTTCAAAAGATTTTTTGGATTATCTAAAAGATTTTCGCTTTCGAGGCACTATTTATTCAAGTAAAGAAGGTGATGTTGTTTTTCCAAACCGTCCTATCTTGCAGGTAGAAGCCAATATTATTGAAGCACAAATTATAGAAACCTTATTGTTGAACATTCTCAATTTTCAAACCTTGATTGCTACAAAGGCCAGCCGAATCAGATATAGTGCAAAAAATGAAATGTTATTGGATATGGGCTTGCGTCGTGCACATGCTACAGGTGGCTATTATGCCTCAAGAGCTGCGGTAATTGGGGGTTTTGATAGTACAAGTAATGTCAAAGCGGCGGAGGATTATAATATTCCATCTTCGGGTACCATGGCGCATTCATTTATTCAAAGTTATGAAGATGAGTTAGTGGCTTTCAGGGATTTTGCAAAGTACCGACCTAAAAATTGTGTGCTTCTGATTGACACTTATAACACCCTTAAAAGCGGATTGCCAAATGCCATAACCGTTGCCAAAGAAATGGAAGCGACTGGTAATAAATTACTAGGTGTGCGTTTGGATAGTGGCGATTTATCGTATTTGGCCAAGAAAACTAGAAAAATATTGGATGATGCTAATTTAGGTTATGTCAAAATTGTAGCTTCCAATCAGTTGGATGAATATGTCATCAAAAGTTTAAAAGAACAAGGTGCGCCTATTGATATTTATGGCGTGGGAACAAATTTGGCCACCGGAAAACCTGATGCAGCTTTGGATGGCGTTTATAAATTATCGGAATTTAATGGCGAACCGCGCATCAAGCTCTCAGAAAATATTATTAAAGTGTCGCTTCCATACAAAAAGCAAGTGTATAGAATGCTCGATCAAAACGGGATGTTTTATGGTGCCGATGCTGTGGCACGGGCCTCAGAGCAAAATGTTGAAGAAATGATACACACTTATGATGCTACAAAAAGCTTGAACCTTACGCGCTTTGCCCATGAAGCACTTCTCGAAAAAGTGATGGAGAATGGTAGGAAGACGAATCCTGCACGATCGGTTGCTGAAATTGCATCGTATTCAAAATCACGCTTAGAGAAACTTCCGGAAGAATTTAAGCGTTTTCAAAATCCGCATATTTATAAAATTGGTCTCAGCAGTTCGCTCAAACAAGAACGTGATGCTTTGGTTTTAAAACATAAATTTTAAAAAAATTAATTGGTCGTTTGTTGATTGGTATTGATCCCAATATCAGGCGTCACTTGGTTGTTAAAGATGACATGTTTGATTAATTTTACAAAACATAATAAAATAAAAAGCATTTATGAAAACTTTGCTCATCATTGATGTACAAAATGATTTTATGCCAGGTGGCGCTTTGGCAGTTCCTGATGGAGATAAAATAGTGCCGATCATTAATCGTATTCAACATAAATTTGATTTGGTCGTTGCAGCACAAGATTGGCATCCCAAAGATCATGTAAGTTTTGCATCCAATCATGAAGGAAAAAAAGAATTTGATGAAATTCAGCTTCATGGCAAATCACAAACCTTATGGCCCGACCACTGTGTTCAAGGTACTGAGGGCGCAAAGTTTCATGCTGATCTTAACACCGAAAAATGGGAAGCTATTTTTAGAAAAGGTATGGACAAAACCATTGATAGTTACAGTGCTTTTTATGACAATGGCCATTTGAAATCAACAGGATTAAGTGGTTATTTAAGAGAAAAAGGAACGACACAACTTTTTCTATGTGGTCTTGCGGGCGATATTTGTGTTTACTTTTCTGCGCATGATGCTTTTAAAGAAGGATATGCCTGTTTTTTTATTGAAGATGCTTCGCAACCGTTAGATTATGAAGCGTTTAAAGAAAGAAAGAAAACTATGGAATATCTGGGGATTCAGGTTATTTCATCCGATACTATATAAATCAACATATCAAATATCAAATCTGTAAAAACCGTTGGTTCTGAAATCTTGGAGCATTACCGTTGGTAAAGTTTCAATTTCCTCTTTTGATGGCTTATATTTGTTGGATTTCTTATTAATTAACAATCTCAAAAATTATAACTTGAACGTTTTAACGAAGCCGATCATTCAATCTTTTTAAATTCTTCATATGAAAACCTTTTCCTATAACTCCTTTGCCCTTGCTTTTCTGCTTTTATGTATAATTCCATCTATGAGATCACAGGTTTTGAGCAATTCGCAAATTGATAGCCTTGTTCAGAAAACTATGACCACGTTTAATGTGCCTGGAATGGCTGTTGCGGTGTTGAAAGATGGAAAAATGTACCATAAAAATACTTATGGCATTAGTTCAGTAAAAACCAATGCACCGGTTAATGAAAATACACTCTTTGGTGTTGCTTCTAATACTAAAGCATTTACAGCGGCAGCGTTGGGACAATTGGTCGATCAAAAGAAAATTAAGTGGGACACTAAAGTCAATGATATCATTCCAGAATTTAAATTGTATGATCCTTATGTTACCAGTGAATTTACCATACGTGATCTTTTGACGCATCGCAGTGGGTTAGGACTTGGTGCTGGCGATTTGATGGTGTTTCCGGCCACAAATACAACAACGATGGAAGAAATGATCCATAATATGAGGTATTTAAAACCGGTCTCTTCGTTCCGATCCAAGTATGATTATGATAACTTACTTTATATTATTGCAGGCGAAATTGTAGCGCGAGTGTCAAATACATCGTATGACGACTATATTGCAAATCATTTTTTTAAACCGCTTGGAATGACCCGTTCGTTACTGTCAATGGCTGAAATTGATGCTGATAACAATCGTATTGATGGCCATTCACCTGTAGATGGAAAACTGCAAACTACAGGTTATACGTTTACGCAAATAGCAACGCCTGCTGGAGGGATATATGCTTCCATCAATGATATGGGCAAATGGGTGCAAGCACTTTTAGATGAAGGGAAATACGGCCCAGAACTTCAAGACAGTTTGTTTACCAAAGCAACGTATAAAGAATTATTAACACCGCAAACTTTGGTCAGATCTGGAAAAGGTCATTACAATACACACTTTACAGCGTATGGTTTAGGGTTCTTTTTAAGTGATGTAAATGGCTATTTTCAAGCGACGCACACTGGTGGTTTATTGGGAATTGTAAGCCAAGTGGTCTTTTTGCCAGAACTTGAACTTGGGATTATCGTATTGACCAATCAAGAAAGTGGAGCCGCGTTTAATGCGATTTCAAATTCAATTAAGGATGGCTATTTCGCAATAAAAGGCCAAGATCGGATTAAAGAGTATAATGATCGTCGTTTGGAAAGTGAGCGTAAAGCCGATAGTATCGTTGCTGCAGTTGACCGCGATATTGCAGCACAGCTTAAAAATAAAAAGACACTTCCCGATCCTGCAGATTATGTCGGAACATATAACGATTCGTGGTTTGGAGATGTGATTATCAGTCACCAAAACAAAAATCTTCATTTCAAGGCTTCAAAATTGTCCGATTTAACCGGAACTATGTCTTTTTATAAAGGTACAACCTATGCGGTACGTTGGAATGATCCTTCACTTAAAGCCGATGCTTTTGTGACATTCAGTTTGGATATTGAAGGCAAAGCCAACGGATTTACCATGAGTCCAATTTCGCCATTGACCGATTTTAGTTATAATTATCAGGATTTGGATTTTAAAAGAGTTGATTAATTAAATGATTTAAAATAGATAAAACATGTTACAGAATATTGCAAGATTAGGTTTGTCATTTTTAGTGTTTGGAGGCGTTTTAAGTTGCGCAGAAGAAGTGAAAAAAGAAACCGATTATTTAGCCGATGAAATAGGAGCGGTCAAGACCCAATTTGCTCCAGATAAAAGAGTGGCTCTTTTTGATGTCAATGCCGATAAAAATGGCAGCGTTTATGTTTTAAAAGGACAAAGTAATTTGCCAGAGGCGGTTGAAACTCTAAAAAATGACCTTAAAGAAGCACAAATTGAGTATATAGATAGTATCCAACTTTTGCCGGCATCAAAATTGGCCGATAAAATAAGAGGATTGGTGACGATATCTGTTGCCAATTTGAGAAGTCAACCAAAACATTCGGCAGAATTGGCTACTCAGGCAACGTTGGGAACTCCTGTTAAAATTTTGAAAAACGAAGATTCTTGGACGTTAATCCAAACGCCCGACAAGTATTTGTCATGGGTAGATCATGGCGGTGTTGAGCCAATTACCGAAGCCGAACTTGAGCGCTGGAAAACTGCCCCAAAATTGATTTATACAAACATCAACGGAAGTAGTTACTCAGAGCCTGATGCAAAATCGCAAGTTGTTTCCGATATCGTGGCAGGTGGGATTTTAGAAATTCTAGGTGAAGAAAAAGGATTTTATAAAGTAGCTTATCCTGATAAAAGGATAGCATTTATCAATAAAAACGAAGCAGATATTTATGAATCTTGGATATCACATGCAGATCCGTCACAAGAAAATTTGGTTGCAACTTCAAAAAAATTAATGGGTTTGCCTTATTTATGGGGAGGTACATCACCAAAAGGCGTGGATTGCAGTGGTTTTACAAAAACTATCTATTTTTTAAATGGCATTGTTTTACCACGAGATGCTTCACAACAAATACATACCGGTGAAAAAATTGACGATACTAAAAATTTCGAGAATCTTCTTCCTGGCGATTTGTTGTTTTTTGGAGTTCCAGCTACCGAAACTTCACCTGAAAGAGTTGTTCATGTAGGTATGTGGATTGGAAATAATGAGTTTATCCACTCGGCAGGACGGGTTAAAATCAATAGTGTTGATAAAGATGCGCCAAATTATGATGCCTATAATGTTAACCGCTATTTACGTACCAAACGTCCATTGAGCTCTGACTTAGGTGGTTTGATTGATTTAAAGACAAAGCCGATGTTATAATTTATTTCATTCTATGAATGAAATAGGAATGAAATATTTATCCATCAAATCTAAATTATGACGTTTTTAAGGTTTTCTAAACCATGGTTATTGTTCATCATTTTGGTCTGCCCATCTTTAATAGCGCAGGTACAAGAAATTGAATGTGCAATAACAAAAATTACAGATGAAAGAGATTTTACCGAAAATATTCCAGGAGAAACCATGGGTCAAAAACTGGAAAGTTTGCTGTTTTGGTCACAAGAAGAAAAGGAGCGCCGATTTCCCATAATGCAAAGTATCTATCCGAGTATTGCTGTAGCTGCAGGGTCTGAAGTTTATGCTTATCAAGAAAACGAAAACTTGATCCCGAAATGGGACAACAAAACCAATCTGCAATCCTATATTGAAGAAAATCGTATTGGTGGTCTTATCGTTATAAAAGATAATGTAAAACGATTAGAAGTTTATGCTGATGGGATTGATGAAAACACGTTGTGGACGTCCTATTCTGTGGCCAAATCCATTTCATCTTTGTTGGTAGGCGTGGCATTAAAAGATGGATTTATAAAAAGTTTGGATGATGTTTTAGAAAACTATATTCCAGAATTTATAGGATATGATTACGGGAAAGTGACGGTCCGTCAACTCTTGACCATGACTTCTGGTATTGCGTGGAATGAGGATTATGTCGATCCAAATTCGGATGTGGCACAAATGTATTTAAAGCCTTGTGAAGGAGAAGAGGCGCATATTCTAACTTACATGAAAGCACTTAAGGCCGTTGGTAAAGCAGGTGAAAAGTGGAATTACAGTACCGGGGAAACCGATTTGGTAGGCATTCTTATCCAAAAGGCGACCGGAAAAAGTTTGGCAGAATATCTTTCCGAAAAAGTTTGGAAACCTTTAGGGATGCAACAATGTGGGTATTGGATAACAGATGAATGTAGCGGAATGAATATTGGTGGAAGTGGATTATCTGCTAGTTTAAGGGATTTTGCGCGTTTGGGAACTTTAATGCTCAATGACGGAAAAATTGGAAATGAAAGTG
>NZ_DATJCY010000293.1:0-5067 GCF_035577925.1 Gelidibacter sp.
GTAATCGCACATAAATTTGTTGGCTATGAACAGAATTATCTGGTAAATACAGCTGATGATTATATTAACAAACTCACGGTGATTTGGTGCATCAAAGAATCGTTATATAAGTTATTTGCAACGCCAGGCATGTTATTTAAAGAACATTTTTTGGTTATTCCTTTTATGATTAAAGATGAGGAAACCATAGCTTGGATTGATTATGAAGAGGTGAAATACAGATATAACACTCATTTTTTTGAATTCGAGGGATTTACTTGTGCTTATGTATGTTGAGCGGAGGAGGTTTAGAGGGTTGAGATTAGAGGGTAGAAAGTAGAAAAGAGAGCATAGAATATAGACGGATGACAGGAGACGGATGACGGATGAGGAAAACAACCGAAAACAGATAACTTCACAACAGACAACAGAAAACCGAGTAGTGGCTAAAAACAAAAATTTATATCAAAATATTATAACTTCAATTTCTAAGGAAGAAAAACTTTTGGCTGTTTTGATCGATCCTGATAAAATGGAGCTTGAAAAGTTGCCGTCGTTTATGGCTAAACTCAATCAATCTTATGCAACTCATGTTTTTGTTGGCGGCAGTACCGATGAAGAACATAAAACCGATCGATTGGTTTTTGGTTTAAAGAAATTGACCAAGCTTCCCATACTAATTTTCCCAGGTGATGTTTCTCAAATATCGTCGCATGCCGATGGTTTGCTTTTTTTGTCCTTGGTGTCAGGCCGAAATCCGGAGTATTTGATAGGCAAACAAATTGAAGCCGTTTCGGTGTTGCGAACAATGCCGCTTGAAATTATTCCAACAGGTTATTTATTGATCGAAAATGGTAAAGAAACAGCGGTTGAGCGCGTGACACAAACCGAACCCTTAAAACGAGAAAATATTCAAAAAATAGTTGATACCGCCAAAGCATCAGAGTTTTTGGGAATGAAATGTATTTATTTGGAAGCTGGAAGTGGTGCTCTACAACCCATAAATTCTGAAATCATTAATGCCGTAAAAAACGAATTGAAAATTCCGCTCATTGTTGGCGGTGGAATAAAAACCAAAAAACAACTGGATGAAGCCTATAGTTCGGGCGCAGATGTGGTGGTCATTGGAACGGCTTTTGAAACTGATGAATCATTTTTTGATGAATTAAAAAAATTACAACCTTGAATCAGATCCTAGATTTTTTTTTAGAACCTTATCGTTCGGCTTCTACACTTCATATTGTTTTGGAGTTTACCGCTGCTTTTTTTGGAGTATTGAGTGTTTGGTTTGCCAAACGAGAAAATATTTTAGTTTATCCAACCGGTATTATCAGTACAGGAATCTATGTCTATTTATTAGCACAATGGAATTTGTATGGCGATTTAATCATTAATATCTATTACACGTTGATGAGTGTTTTTGGTTGGTATATGTGGAGTAAAGTTATTGATGGCAAAGAGGAACATATGCCAATTTCTCGCACCAACTTTCAAGATAAATTGAAAGCTATCGGTATATTTTTGTTTACGTCCATCTTTGTACTTATTGTATATCGTTTTTATAATATTATACCCAATAATTTGAATTTTACCGAAAGCATTCATTACGCATTTTCGAAATTAACTTCAGGAAGTTTGGAGGATTTTAGAGAAGGAGTGCCTTTTATAGATACGTTTACAACAGGAATATTTTTTGCGGCCATGTGGCTTATGGCACTCAAAAAAATAGAAAACTGGATCCTATGGATTGTTGGTAATATTGCTTCTATACCATTGTATTTTGCAAAAGGTTATGGATTTACGGCCATTCAATATGTGATATTTTTAATCTTGGCAATTCTAGCCTATCAGCAATGGAGAAAAAACTTAAACAAACAAAAAGCAATTGCATAAAAGTAGTTTTGTTTGGTCCAGAATCTACTGGGAAAAGCACTCTGGCAAAGCAATTGGCAGATCATTATGATACTGTTTTTGTGCCCGAATATTCCCGTATTTATGCTGAAGCACAGTTGTTGCAAAATAAATTGTTGAGCAAAGACGACGTTTTACCCATTGCCCAAGGTCAAATGCAACTCGAAAATAAATGGACGCCAAAAGCAAATACCGTACTTATTTGCGACACCGATTTATTGGAAACTAAAGTGTATTCAGAAGCCTATTATGGAATATGTCATCCTGATTTAGAGAAATATGCGATTGAAAATTTTTACGATTTGTATTTTTTGACTTATATTGACATTCCATGGGTAGCTGACCATTTAAGGGATAAACCTCATGAGCGAGAAACCATGTTTAAGGCGTTTGAAAACGCTTTAAAAACCTACAATAAACCTTATATTTTATTAAAAGGAACGATGGCCGAACGCTTTGAATTGGCTGTTAACCAAATTGATGAACTTATAAAAAATAAAAAGTGAAATTTACAGAAACCGACATACGACAAATAGAATCTAAAGGATTGACATTAGCTAAAATCCAATCGCAAATAGAACTTTTTAAAACAGGAATTCCATTTGTAACCCTGAGTTCGGCAGCAACCATAAACAATGGTATTATTAAATGCTCAGACGCCGAAAAAGCACATTATATCAATTATTTTGAAGCGAAACGAAATGCAATTTCCATCTCAAAATTTGTTCCTGCTTCTGGTGCTGCAACCCGCATGTTCAAAAATTTGTTCACCTTTATTGAAGATTATAATCCTGAAAATGAAACGATAAACTCTTATGTCAATAAGCATAAAGATGCTGATTTGTCTTTATTTTTTATTGGGTTAGAGAAGTTGCCATTTTATGACAAAGTACTCGATCAAATAGCTCTTTTTTATCCAGATTTTGCATCGTTTTCAAGAGATAAACAACGGTTTGTATTTGTAAAAACCATGTTGGATGAAGATAAAATGAATTATGGATTTTATCCAAAAGGTCTATTGCCATTTCATAAATATAAGGATCATTTAGCAACACCATTTGAAGAGCATTTATTTGAAGCCGCTTTGTATGCTATGACGAATGACAATTCGTCTTTGCATTTTACAATTTCCGAACGCCACGAAACTATATTTAAGGATGAATTTAAGCGCATTCAGGATATTGTAGAACGTAAAACCAACAGTACTTTTGATATTTCGTTTTCTTACCAGAAAGAGGCAACAGATACCATTGCCGTTACACCAGACAATAATTTGTTTAGGGACGATGATGGGCATTTGATGTTTAGACCATCTGGCCATGGTGCTTTATTGGAAAATTTAAACCAATTGGATGCCGATGTTATTTTCATTAAGAATATTGACAATGTCGTGGTTTATAAATATGAAAATGAGGTGGCCGAGTACAAAAAAATGTTGGGTGGCATGTTGGTAGAAATTCAATCTCAGGTTTTTAAATATCTCAATCTCTTAGAAAATACCGAGATTTCAGAAAAAGACCTTCAGGATATTGTTGCTTTTATGGAACGTAAAATGCATATTGTGATTAGTAAAGAATATGTAAAATATACCAGAAAGTATCAAATTGAATATTTAATTGACCAATTGAACCGACCGATCCGTATCTGTGGCATGGTTAAAAATGAAGGCGAACCCGGTGGTGGTCCATTTTGGGTAAAAGGCGAAAATGGTCAAATATCCCTTCAGATTGTTGAATCGGCACAAGTGGATAAAGGGCTAAAAAAGCAACTCGAAATCTTTAAGGAAGCTACACATTTTAACCCTGTCGACCTAGTGTGCGGTATTAAAAATTATAAAGGAGAGGTTTTTGATCTGCAACAATTTGTAGATCCGGAAACTGCATTTATTTCTATGAAATCGAGTTCAGGTCGCGATTTAAAAGCATTGGAATTACCCGGTCTATGGAACGGGAGTATGGCGTATTGGAATACCATTTTTGTTGAAGTGCCATTGATTACTTTCAATCCGGTGAAAACTGTAACCGATTTGTTAAAACCTGCACATCAAATAAAATAAGTTGACGTTATATCAGTTGTCCGTTGTAAGTTTTGTGTTGTCAGTCAATGGCCAACTCTTATCTAAAACAGGCCCTAAAATCATGTTATTTAATAATTCTGGTCGTTATCAGGATGTGTCAAAAATAAAGTCATGAACAAGGATATTTTGCAATCAGAATTACAGTTTAGAGCCGTAAGAAGTTCTGGAGCTGGCGGTCAGAATGTCAATAAAGTAGCTTCAAAAGTGGAGCTTATTTTTGATTTGGACGCTTCTCTTGGTCTTACGGATGATGAGAAACAACGCTTAAAACAGTCTATTGCCAACCGACTTACTAAAGATAATATGCTGCTGCTTCAATGCGATGAAAGTAGAAGTCAGCATAAAAATAAAACTCTGGTTATCGAGCGGTTTTTCAATCTTCTTAACGACGGATTAATTGTTCAAAAAGAACGAGTTCAGACCAAAATACCACGATCAGTTATTAAAAAACGATTGAAAGCCAAACGTAAGGTTTCTGATAAAAAAGCAAATAGAAGACCACCTGAGATTGAATGAGTTTTTAGTTTTCAGTCTCGGTTTTCAGTCTCACAGATTGTTTAAATAAGAAAGTCTGTTATATAAATTTCATCTTTGCGAGCGTTATTTCACGGAGTTGCGCTGAGACTGCGCTGAGATTCACAGAGTTTTTTTGGACACGAATTACGCGAATTGTATATAACTCACCAATTAACCTCTGCGACTTGGCGTCTTTGCGAGCGTTATTTCACAGAGTTGCGCTGAGATTCACAGAGTTTTTTTGGACACGAATTACACGAATTGAATATAATGCACCAATTAACCTCGGCGACTTGGCGACTTTGCGAGAGTTTTTTAGTCTCAGTTTTCAGTCTCAATTTCTATCAATTAAAAATTTATCCATTCTTACTTTTAAATTCTTAATTGATTCCTATCTTTGCACCGTTCTCAAAAAGGGGTGCTCGATTGATTGCAGATTGATGAGCGACGATTGATGATTGACGAATTATAAGTTCAAAAATCTACAATCAGAATTCAATAATCTACAATTTTTTTGGCTGAGATCATACCCATTGAACCTAGAACAGGTAATGCTGTTTAGGAAAAGGCGATAAGTGCCAATT
>NZ_DATJCY010000294.1:0-5062 GCF_035577925.1 Gelidibacter sp.
AACCAATGCCCACCTTCATAACTATCGCCCACAATACTTGGCAAGGAATAATTGATATGGGCATTGGCAATGTTTTTAAGATGTGCATATTCTGGTAAATTTCTGGAAATTTCATATAAACTCCATGCACGAGAAAAATTAACACCATCCAAGTGCACGAGTTTTCCATCGGTTCGATCACTGACTTTTCCTGTTTCCAAATTGAAGTTTTTATTCTGTAATTGAGGTAGAAAATCTGCGAGCCAAGTTCTAAATTCATCTTTAGGAAGGATGCGTTTCATCAAAGCAGCTTCTTCCAAACACGGTGACAAAAAATCAAATCCGCTGGGTTCCCAACTTAAAGGACAATTGGCATCATTCAAATAAAAATCCTTTGAACGCTGTATGATGAGCAATTCTAACGTTTCATTACCAACAACTTTTGCATAATCAAAGGCAAAAGAAAAGGCAAAGGCCGTATTTGGATGTTCACCAACACGCAACGGATAATTCAGTTTTGGTAAAAATTCGAGGTATTTGTTGACGATCAAATCGGTCAATGGCTGTAAATTACTTTCTAATTCCCTCGCCAATGGCGCATCCCACGTGTGTAATTCCTCGGCCAATTTCAATACCCATGCCCAACCATAAGTGCGCTCATAACTTGTATTGTGTTTACCATAAAAATAGCTGACTTCATCCAAAATGTTTTCCTTTGATATGTTTTGCAAAAGCATCTGCTCAATGGTTTCTTTCTTATCAAGCTCAGGAAACTGTTTTAACAAACTCACCAAACTCCAATGGCCATGCACCGCCGAATGCCAATCAAAACAACCATAAAATGCAGGATGCAGTGCTTTGGGCTCTTTTAAATCTTCTGGGCCGCCAATGGTTTGACCAAGTTTATTAGGGTATTCGGTCTGGATGCAATGCATTGGTAATTCTGCCAATCGATTAGCTTCTTCCAAATGTAAAATAGGTGTTTCTGCTTGTTCAATTTTAGGAAAAGTTGTGATTTCATCAACTTTCTTATCTTCCGAAGAATTGCAGGTAAAAAATAGTAGAAATGGAATTGTGTAGCGCAATGATTTCATGGTGATGATTTATATATTTATTATATGGAAAACTGAATTTTTAAATGATGAGATTCCTGTCTTCACAGGAATTTGGCTCAACCCAGCCAGCCTTCGCGATCCAAGCTTCTATATTGAATGGCTTCACTGATATGCGATCCGTTCAAAGTTTCGACACCCTCCAAATCTGCAATGGTCCGTGATACTTTTAAAATTCTATCATAAGCTCTAGCGGAAAGGTTTAAACGTTCCATTGCGGTTTTGAGCAATTGCAATGAAGCCTCATCTAGCTTACAGTGTTCTCGTATTTGTTTACTGCTCATTTGAGCATTATAATTCACATTATTACTGTCTTTAAAGCGTTCGGCTTGGCGCTCCCTGGCCAAGGTTACGCGTGCTCTGATAGTGATGGATGATTCCCCTTTGCGTTCATCAGATAGTTTATCAAAAGGCACTGGTGTTACTTCCACATGAATATCAATACGGTCTAAAAGTGGTCCTGAAATTTTGCTCAGATAACGTTGCATTTCAGCAGGTGATGAAGTTACAGGTGCATTCGGATCATTAAAATATCCGCCTGGACTTGGATTCATACTAGCCACCAGCATAAAAGACGACGGATAAGTTACCGTGAATTTAGCACGTGAAATGGTTACTTCACGATCTTCCAAAGGTTGGCGCATCACCTCCAGAACATCACGCTTAAATTCGGGCAATTCATCCAAAAATAAAACGCCATTATGTGATAAGGAAATCTCTCCGGGTTGTGGATAACTCCCGCCACCAACAAGTGCTACATTCGAAATGGTGTGGTGTGGACTTCTAAAAGGCCGTTGCGACATCAATCCAGTATTATCTTTGACGCGTCCGGCTACCGAATGGATTTTTGTGGTTTCCAATGCTTCGCGCATCGTCATAGGTGGTAAAATGCTGGGCAATCGCTTGGCTAGCATTGTTTTTCCGGCACCGGGAGGTCCAATCAAAATAATATTATGTCCGCCAGCTGCAGCTATCTCCATGCATCGTTTTATGGATTCCTGACCTTTAACGTCCGAAAAATCGAATTCGGGAAAATCCAAGTTTTTATAAAACTCCTCTTGAACATTTATAATTGTGCGTTCAAGTGGTTCATTTTTATCAAAAAAGTCAATCACTTGACTGATATTCTCAACACCAAAGACTTCCAAATCGGAAACAATAGCGGCTTCTTTTGCATTTTGTATCGGCACAATAAATCCTTTAAAACCTTCTTCTTGCGCCTTAATAGCTATGGGCAGTGCACCTTTAATGGCTTGTAGATTGCCATCCAACGACAATTCGCCCATAATTAGATAATCCTCTAAATTCTCAGCTTTAATTTGTCCCGTAGCAGCCAAAATTCCAATGGCCAAAGTTAAATCATAACTGGAGCCTTCTTTGCGCAAATCGGCTGGTGACATATTGATGATGATCTTTTTTCCTGGAATTTTATATCCGTTATTCTGAAGTGCCGCTGCAATCCGGAAATTACTCTCCTTAATTGCATTATCTGGAAGTCCGACCAAATGGTAACCAACGCCATTATCGACGTTAACCTCTACAGTGATCGTTGTAGCCTCCACTCCAAAAACAGCACTTCCATAAACTTTTTTGAGCATAACAGATTGGTTTTGCTTAAATGTAGGAAGAATGTCCATAACTTCAAAGTAGAAAATTGAAATTGAGGTTGCTAAGGAAAAAAACGCGCAATTATTTATTTTAAAGAATGTAAATTTAATTTAATTCGCCAAATCAAAAAATCCTATATTAGTTGCATCAAACCAACTTTATGAACACGATCAAACGCCTAGGTTTCATTTTGGGACCATTAACATACACCCTAATTTTATTGTTTTTTAAACCCAAAGGCCTTTCTGAGGCTGCCATTGCAATATTGGCTTCAACGGCGTGGATGGCAATTTGGTGGATTACCGAAGCCATTCCTATTGCCATGACTTCGTTATTGCCTATTGTGCTTTTTCCGTTGTCTGGCGGAATGGAATTAAGTACCACTACGGCATCTTTTGGACATAAATACATCTTTTTGTATATGGGTGGTTTTATAATTGCCATTGCTATTGAAAAATGGAATCTGCATAAACGAATAGCCCTTAATATCATCAATATTATTGGTTCTGATATCAAAAAAATCATTCTCGGGTTTATGGTCGCCACGGCATTTTTAAGTATGTGGATTTCAAATACCGCAACAGCCGTAATGATGTTGCCTATTGGGATCGCCATTATTTCCCAACTCAAGGACAATCCACATACGGTCGAAAATGAAACCCGTCTATTTGGAAAAGCTCTCATGCTGGCTATTGCATACAGTGCGTCTATTGGTGGTATTGCAACATTGATCGGTACGCCGCCAAACTTGGTTTTGGCAGGCGTTGTCCTCAATACATATGGATATGAAATCACCTTTTTTCAATGGTTTTTATTCGGATTTCCAATTGCGATATTACTTCTTTTTATCTGTTGGAAATACCTCACCAGCTACGCATATAATTTTAAACAGATGGAGTTCCCTGGTGGAAAAACCGAAATTAAACGGCTATTAAAATTACTTGGTAAAATTAGCTATGAGGAGAAAATCGTGGCCATCATATTTGGTACTACTGCGTTTTTTTGGATCACACGATCTTTTATTTTTGTTAAATTTATTCCGAAATTGGACGATACCATTATCGCTATCATTTTCGCAATAGCCTTATTTTTGATTCCAACGAAAGACAAAAAACAACAATTAATGGCTTGGGAAGATGCCGTAAAATTGCCTTGGGGCATCATCTTACTTTTTGGCGGCGGCCTGGCAATTGCCAACGGATTTGAAAGTACAGGTTTGGCGGTCTGGTTGGGAAATCAAATGACTGTTTTTGAAGGATTAACCACTATTATCCTAATTGTTATACTAGTTGCAGCGATAAATTTTTTAACAGAAATCACTTCCAATACAGCCACAACGGCAATGATACTACCGGTTTTGGCGCCTATGGCGATGACGGTGGATATTCATCCGTTTGTTTTGATGGTTGGTGCCGCGGTTGCAGCGTCTTGCGCATTTATGCTTCCTGTGGCAACACCACCCAATGCCATTGTATTTGGTTCTGGATATTTACGAATTCCGGATATGGCAGGAAAAGGCTTCGTGATGAATATCCTTTCGATTATCATCGTGACCTTATTTGTCTATTTTTTATTACCGGTACTTTGGGATTTAACGGTGGAAGGATTTCCGGAAGCTTTTAAAAATTAATTAATCATTCTACGTGAATAAGGACAATTAAGATTTTCCTCAAGATTCAACCACCACATTGGTGTGTTCCAAAACAAATTCCAACGCTCGTTTCTCGTTATAATAGACCCCACCGTGTTTTATAAACCCAACATGACCACCATGTTTTGGCATTTCTAAATACAAAAACGGATTGTTTTTGGCAGCTTTTACAGGATAACATTCTGGTGTTAAAAACGAATCATTTAAGGCATTAATGATCAAGGTTGGTATTTTTATATTTGGCAAAAACTGAAGACAACTACTTTTTTCATAATAATCCAATGCGTTTTTAAATCCGTGAGCTTTAGAGGTATAAACTTCATCAAAATCATTCAAGGTTGTAATGGATTGAATCTCTTCCATCGTTAATTGCTCGGGAAACTGCTGTTGTTTTTTCTTTAAACTATTGACCAAACTTCTTTTAAATCGGTCGTGAAAAGGTTTATTTATCAATTTATGCAATTGTTTTGCCGAATGTTGCAAACTGCAGGGTACCGAAACACCAATGCAAGCCTTGATTTCTTTTGGCAAATGATCACGTTCACCCACATATTTTAGAGCCATATTTCCGCCCAAACTGATTCCTTTTAGATAAATTTCGGCATAATTTTTATTGGTAATGGCATGCTTGATAATGGCATCCAAATCTTCAGTTGCCCCAGAATGATACGCATAATATTTTCGGTTGGGCTCTCCGCTATTGCCTCTAAAG
>NZ_DATJCY010000295.1:0-2003 GCF_035577925.1 Gelidibacter sp.
GTGTTTTTTATACTCCGAGAAGGTTGGTCAATATTTTCAAGGTTCAGCACTTTTGCCGTATATGCTGTTATTAAAGACGATTGCAAAATAGCAGTTCGCGCATATTCTGTGGAATCCATACGTTGAAGTTCATCGTCATTCATCGCATCAAAACCGTAAGCCGTACTAAAAAAACGTCCTTCTTTTAATCGCAAACCCAAGGTTTTTCCCATGTCTATATCACCCATAATATACCAGACTTTTATTTTTTTATCAGGATTTCCAGGAAGTTCTACATCACGGGTCATATAACCTTTGCTACCTGGTGTCCATCCGGTAAGACTCACGCTTTCTACGCCAGGTTGACGAAGCATTTCATTTTTCAGTGCCTCTCCTTTTCCGTTTAAGTTGATCCATTGCGTATAAAGCAAATGGTTTTTATTAAATCCTAAATCTGTATTATTTAAAAAAGAAACCTGTTGCTGTACAACAATAAGAGCGACCAATACAATTGTTGAAATAGCAAATTGAAAAACCACCAAACCTTTTCTGATGGTATTTTGGCCAGATGAACCACCGGAAAACATATTTCCTTTGATCGCCATAACTGGTTTAAAATCGGCCAATAAAAGTGCTGGATACAACCCAATTATAAGACTGAGAATAAGGATACAGACCAAAGTTTTTCCTGCAAGCACATAAGATGAAAATAATCTGATGGTCAATGCATGTTCCAAATAGTTTTCCACACCAGGAATAACTGCTTGATAGATTACTATTGAAAAAATTGCCGAAATTCCAAAGAAAAGAGCCGTTTCAACCAAAAACTGCATGGTCAACTGGCTTTTACCTGCACCCAGTATTTTCCTTACTCCTGTTTCCTTCATACGGTAAATGGCACGTGCCGTAGTAAGATTGATAAAGTTAACACAAGCTATCAGCAGTAAAAAAATGGCGACACCCATCAAAATAAATATGTTTTTATAATCGCCTTTTACATCAAGAGTTCCAGCAAATTCAGAATGCAGATAAATATCTTTTATGGGCTGAAATTCAAACTGATATGGATCCTTGACTTCAACAAAATTAGCATACCAATCATTTACTTTTGTGGTGAATTGCTCCATATCCGTTCCCGGTTTCATCAAGATATAATTCTGAGAAAACGTGCCCCATTGTTTTTTATTAACTTCTTCATTACGAGGTTTGTTCAACACAATCATTTCTGACCGCAATACGGAGTTGGAAGGCATATCCTCAATGAGTGCCGTGATTAAATACTCGATAGCTTTATCGTTATAAATAGGAATGCTATATATTTTTTCTCCTACGGGATTTTTATTGGGAAAATATTTTTTAGCAAAACTTTTGGTAATCATCATATTGGAAATTCCATCCACATAATGATTGGGAGAGCCATCAATTATCTTAAAATCGAGCATTTGCAAAGCAGTCGTATCTGCATAAAGTGCGACTGCTTTAATACCCATTTCGTCCTGTTGGGTAATCCTAAATTGTTGATCACTACGGATAGACAGTTCTGCCACGGTTTGCACTTCGGGAAAATCATTTTTCAGTACATTTCCCACCCCCGTAAAAGAAGATGCAAAACGATCGTACAGACCATCACCCATTTTATTCACAGAAATGATGCGGTATAAATCGTTGCTTTTACTCCATTGCTTATCGTAAGACAAATCGTCTAAAACAACCGTTGCTACAATCATACAGGCAGATAAACCAATAGTTAAACCCAAAATATTGATGAAGGAATACATCTTGTTTTTGGTCATGGTACGCCATGCGGTTTTAAAATAATTTCTAAACATAATTCTACCTTTTTAATTCTTTATTCATCCTTTAAACTATCCACCGGATTTGCAATCGCAGCTTTTATCGCACGATAGCTTACCGTTAAAAGTGCTATGACAATGGTTGCAATTCCTGTAAGCAGAAACATCCACCATTTAATTTCGATACGGTAGGCAAAATCTTCCAGCCATTTGTTCATACCCCACCACGCC
>NZ_DATJCY010000296.1:0-8515 GCF_035577925.1 Gelidibacter sp.
TATCTGATTTAGAACAATTAAAATCAGCATTAATAGAATTTCAAAAAGAAACCCTTCACTAAATTAATGAGGGGTTTTTAGTTTTTGGCATCCCTCCAAACTGGTGTTACCGGTGTTTGTTTGTTAGCTTCAACCGCAGCCCTGTTTCGTGTGACTTCAATTGAAGGATAACTTGCAGGTTTAAACCATGTGCCGGCAAGCTCATCACTTGAATCTGCTTCTTCACACATTTTAAGTGCGATAAATACTTTGTCAGAAAAATCATAATATCTGTAATCCACGAAGTTTCAGGATTTAGAAAATGATGGATGTATTTTTGATTCAAGATGTAGGGGAATTCCCATATTTGTCTGTGTTTAAAGTAGTTGATGGATTGTGAAAACTAGCTTTCAAAAAGCTTTAAAAACAATGCTTATTTTTTTTTTGTTAATATCACTTCAAATTTATTGTAGGAATAATAAAACTATTATATTGGTTGAAATTAACTTAAATAATTGCAGATAATTATGAAATGATCCCAGCTATTTACTATTCGTTAAAGGATACTTCTAAATAAGTACTTTAAAATTTAAAAACAGAAGAATTGCCTAACTAGCATCTTTTGTACAAGAAATGTTCTCTTTTTTTAAGAGAATTGCTTTTTAATTAATCAAACCAATAAACTAATGAGAAAAAAAATTAAAGCTTCTTTCCTTGTTTTTTTCACCACATTAAGCTCATTTGTATTTGCTCAGCAGATAACTGTCAACGGTACTGTTTCTGATGCAGATGGAATGGCATTGCCAGGTGTAACAATACTAGTAAAGGATTCAAGCACAGGAACTACAACAAATTTTGATGGAAAGTATCAAATATCAGCTTCGAAAGGAGCGGTATTAGTATTTTCCTATATGGGTTTTAAAAGTAAAGAAGAAACTATATCAGGTTCAACCTTGAACGTAACTCTATTAGAAGACACTGCCATCTTAGATGAAGTAGTCGTGACGGCAATGGGGATTACCAGGGAGAAAAAATCTTTAGGATATGCAGTTCAAAAAGTATCTTCTGAAGATTTAACACGCGAGCCACAGTCTAATATCGTAAATGCGCTATCAGGAAAAATTGCCGGTGCACAGATTGGGAGCCAAGGAGGTGCGCCAGGCCAAGGAGCGTCTATTGTAATTAGAGGTATAAACTCTATTGATCCTAATGCTGATAATCAACCTTTATTTATTGTTGACGGAGTGCCAATTAGTAATGATACGTATACAACTGGAGGTGGGGCATTAACTGGGATGACCAATCGATCGTCTGATATTAATATGGAAGATATTGAAAGTTTAAACGTTTTAAAGGGTGGTGCAGCAACTGCTTTGTACGGAGTAAGAGCTGCTAATGGAGCTATAATCATCACGACTAAAAGAGGAAAAGGAGGAACAACTACCTTTAATGTAACGGCTTCCACTTCCTTCGATGAAGCCAGTAAATTGCCAAAAGTCCAGAAAAAATATACTCAGGGATGGGCAGGAGTATACGATGATGGGTTTTGGCCGAATTTTGGTCCATCGGTTGAAGAGGCACGAAAAATAGATCCTAATCATAGAGCAGAATTATTTAATAATTTTGAAAATGCATACAAGTCTGCCTATACTAAAAAAATACATTTTAGTGCGTCGGGAGGTAATGAAAAAGGAACGTTTTATGCCTCTATGAACAGGCATGATCAAGACGGTATAATTCCAAACACCAATTATAATAAAATAGGGGCCAAGATTGCAGGTGATATGATGATATCAGATGCGTTTAAAGTTTTTGGTTCTATTGATTATGTGAATTCAGGAGGAAATAAATTTAATGCAAACTCTTTTAATGAGCGATTAATTTACTGGGCATCACAGTATGATGTTAATGATTCTGAGTTTACCGAAGGGCCTTTAGCTGGTACTCAGAAAGGATATTATAGTAACCATACATCGGGTGGAAATCCTATTTTTGGAACTAAAGTCAATAAATTTAATGACGATGTTGATCGCTTTTTTGGGAATCTTGGGTTTAATTTAAAATTATTCGAAGGATTTGATTTAAGCTATCGCTTTGGGTTAGATTATTATTCAGATAGTAGAAAAGCAACAGGACAAGGTCCGACGGGTATTCAAGGAGAATTTACATATAACAGTCAAGGTTTTATCACGGAAACCCGTATTTTGAGTAAAGACTTAACTTCAAATTTTATGGCATCTTACAATAAAGAGTTAACCGATAAGTTTGATTTGGTGGCTAGGGCTGGATTTGATGTTTTTCAAAGAGAATACGATAGACTAACAACTTCTGGCGAAGATTTAGATGTGTATAATTTATACCATTTAAGTAATGCGAAAAACATTTCTACCTCTCAACTATATACGCAAACCAGAACGGTAGGACTTTATGGCGAGGTTAGTCTTTCTTACGATGATTTTTTATATCTAACCATGACGACTAGAAATGACTGGGCTTCTACTTTACCTAAAAAGAATAGATCCTTTAGTTATCCATCAGTTAGTTTGGGATATATTTTCACTGAAAATTTGAACAATAAACCGAGCTGGTTTGATTATGGAAAATTGCGTGGCTCATGGGCTCAGATAGGAAAAGATGCAGTAGGAGCTTATCTAACATCAGATGTATATGAAGCTACAGCAAATAATTTTCCTGTTGATGGTGTAACTGGCTGGACACGACCTAGTAATAAGGCCGATTTCGATTTAAGATCTGAGTTAACCACAGAAATTGAAATAGGTACTGAGTTGAGATTCTTTAATAATAGGTTGGGTTTAGATATTGCTTGGTATAAATCGAATGCAAAAGATCAAATATTGAGTGTTCCTGTTTCAGAAACTTCTGGTTATAGTACATTTACCACAAATGCTGGTGAAATACAAAACTCAGGGATGGAAATTATGTTGAATGCGATGCCAATTAAGACAAAAGATTTTAATTGGAATGTGAATGTTAATTTTTCTAATAATAAAAACAAAGTAACCAACATACGTGATGGGATTGCAAGTGTGTTTGTAAGTAGTCAATCTGGAATGCCTAATGCTGGAGCGTCTCAACGATTATTCGTGGGAGAACCTTACGGAACTATTTTAGGAACTAGTTATAAACGTTATTATGAGAATCCGGCTGATGAAGATCCACTTTACTTAGAAAAAGATAGACCTTTATTAATAGGAGCTAATGGATTTCCAGTGAAAAATTTCACTCAAAAAATAATTGGTAATTCCACTCCCGATTGGATGATGAATATTAGTAATACGCTGCGATATAAAAATTTAAGTTTGACTTTTAATTTTGATTTCCGTCAAGGATTTGAAAAATTCAATAATCTTGATAACTATATGGCTGGTTTTGGTCAGGCACCTTATACGCTTAACAGAGAGGACTTTATTGTGTTTGATGGCTATCTAGCCGATGGAACAAAAAACACTAAGCAAGTTTGGTTAGGACAAGGAGTTGGTCCAGATGGTGTAAATTATGGTAATGGGTATTATAGAGACTATCAAAGACAAATGACTGAGAATTTTGTTCAGGATGCTTCGTGGGTTAGACTAAAAGACATGAGTTTAACTTATAATCTACCAAAAAGTTTAATCGAAAAAGTAGCTTTATCCAATGCAAGTATTACCGCAAGTGGACATAACTTATGGTTGAGCACTAAATATACGGGGTTTGATCCTGAAAGTTCATCCAGTACATCGGCTAATATCTCATCTTTTGATGGATTGTCTGCTTATCCAAGTCTTAGGTCTTATGCTATGACGTTACGTTTAACATTTTAAATTAAATTAAATGAAAAAATTCAGTATAGTTTATATAGCTATGATATTTATCTTTTTTAGCTGTGATAAGTATCTTGATATTAATGATAACCCAAATGGTGCTATCTCTCCCCCAATAGCAGGCTTATTATCAAATGTCACATATAATTCAGCTATTAATGTATATAGAGTGGGTTACACTACTTCTTATTTTGTACAATATAATGCTTCTCCCAATAGTGGTGGATCATCGGATACTCACCAAAGAATAAATACCGATGGAATATGGACAAATATTTATAATATTTCGGGCGATATTTCTGATTTGATTAAGTTTGGAAAAGAGCAAGAGTCTAATCATTATGTAGGAATTGGAAAAATTCTTATGGCATTGAATATGGGAATGGTTGTAGATTTGTATGGCGACGTTCCTTATTCCCAGGCATTTAATTTTGAAACCATTACCCCTCAGTATGATAAGGATGTCGATATGTATGACAGAATTATTTCTTTGTTAAACGAAGGTATTAATGATTTAGAAAGAGATAATGAAGGGGTTGCTTTGAAATCTAGCAATGATTTTATCCATAGAGGAAATGTAAGAGCCTGGATTAAAACGGCATATGCTTTAAAAGCAAGGTATTTAAATCATCTGTCCAAGACAGATAAAGATGATGTGTCAGCAATTCTGGATGCCGTAAATCAGTCATATGCATCCAATTCTGATGATGCACAACTTACTACATTTAAGACAAGAAATCCATGGAATCAAGTGGCCTTAAATAATGATAATTTGGAATTAGATGGTTGGTTGTCATCAAATATCATAAATGCGATGAATGGAGAAACCTACGGTGTATTTGATCCAAGACTACCTCATATTACACGCCCTTTGCCTGATGGTTCTTTTGTAGGAACACCCAATGGAGCAGGTAGAAAAGGAAGTGGTTCTATTCAAGAAGAAACCTATTTAACACAAGATGGATATTATTCAAGTATTAACTCTCCATTGACCATTATAACTTATTCTGAACTTAAATTTATTGAAGCTGAAGCTTATTTGAGAGCTGGTAACGATAATGAGGCATATATTGCATATTTGGAAGGAATAAGGGCAAATATGGAAAAAATAGGTGTTGATGATTCCGAAATAAATGATTATGTTAATAATCCTGCTATTGCAGTCGGTCAATCTAATATAACCAATAAACTAATTTTTAAAGAGAAGTATGTTGCTATGTTTTTAAATCCTGAATCGTGGGTTGATGTGAGACGCAACGATTATAACTATGATGGATTTATCATACCAAATGGTCTTAATTCTGATTTAGGTGGCAAGTTTAGCAGAAGATTTGATTATCCTGATACAGAACAACAGCGTAATAGTGATAACTTACCATCTTTAACTCTTTTGGATAGAATATTTTGGGATGTACCCTAAGTAAATTTTTATGAAGAATACTTTTAATTTCAATAACAGTTCAGTACGTTTTACTCAATTACGGCGGTTGACCTTTATTGCGGCTCTCTCTTTACTTTTAGTTAACTGTAAATCAGCTAAAATTTCCAGTCATTTGGAAAAATCTATTAATGCTAATTTTTTCGATAACCAGTTTACGGGTTTTATTGTGTATAATCCAAGAACAAAAGACACGATTTTCAACCATAATGCCAATCGGTATTTTGTGCCTGCAAGCAACACCAAGATTTTTACACTTTTTACCGGTTTGCAGTATTTGCCAGATCATGTTCCTGCACTAAAATATGCGGTGCATCAGGATACTTTGATTATAAGAGGTACTGGCGATCCTAGCTTTTTACATCCTTATTTTAAGGATAGTACAGCTTTAAATTTCATAAAAAACTACAAAGCGGTAAAGCTGATTTCGGATAATTACGCCAATGCTAAGTTTGGTCCGGGTTGGGCATGGGAAGATTATGACACTTATTATAGTCCGGAGCGAAGTGGTTTTCCACTTTATGGAAATGTTGCTTCGATTTCTAGAAATGAAGATCAACTGGTAGTATATCCTAAATTTTTAGAATCCCAAACCAGTTTTTCATCATCTGTTAAAAGACGAGACTTTAACGTTAACAACTTTTATTACCGATTGACACGAAAGGATACCATCCAAGTGCCATTTGTATTGGATACTGAAATGGTTCAAAGTTTATGGAACGATTTGCTGCCAAATAAAGTAGAATTGATAGCAGGGAAGGATATTAAAACCGATCAAACGCTTTACAGTATTCCTACGGATAGTTTATACAAACGGATGATGCTCGTGAGCGATAATTTTCTAGCTGAACAGATTTTGATTTTAGCATCTTCGACGGTTTCTGATACCTTAGACGCCGATCCTATTAGAAAATCGATGCTCGACAATCAGTTGAAATTTTTAAAACAACCACCAAAATGGCGTGATGGATCTGGATTGAGTAATTATAATCTCATCACACCATTGTCGTTGGTTCAGCTTTTGGAAAAACTCTATACTGATATTCCGAGAGAACGGTTGTTCAATTTTTTCCCGGCAGGAGGTAAAAGTGGTACGCTCAAAGATTGGTTTGCTGGCGAAAAAGAACCTTACATTTTTGCTAAAACAGGAACTTTGTCAAGTGCCTATTGTGTAAGTGGTTATTTAGTTACTAATTCTGGCGAAGTGCTCATTATTAGTTTTATGAACAACCATTATGTAACGAGTTCCAATGCTGTAAAACCTAAGATGCAAGAACTTTTTGAATACTTGCGCGATACGTATTAATAGTATTTACTTATAGAAAATTGCGTTTTTAAAGTTGGTTTCTTTGGTGTTTAGATTGATAAGAAAACCATTGACAACGGCATAATCCACACGACCGTCTTTTTGAAGGACAAAGTTTGGATTATTTCCGATATTCACATAAAATCCAGGAACTTTTTGGTCTTTATCCAAAATGTTTATAGGAATGGAAATGTCTTTGTCTTGTTGTGAAAACTCAGCTAAACGCACATAGGTATAACCTTGTTTTAATAGACTATAAATATCCATGTTTTTCAGGTCATCCATAGTTTGGATGACCTTTGGATATTCTTTTCCCTCAATTAATCGATATCCTGTGGCATCCAGAGTTTCATAGCCATAAAATGTTGATAGATCGCCTTTATCAATGATACTGCCAACATTATAAAACGTGCTATGGTGTTTGTCATCAACTTCCAAATGATTGATGCCCAAGTCTAAAATATAATCTTTTCCTAAAAGTTTATGGGTAAATCGCTCGATTTTTAAATCGAACAATTTTCGATCGTTTTGTGGGATTTTCTCATAGTCATCAATCGCAATAGCCTTGTAGTTTCCGTTAGCAATCGTATAACATGCCGATAAAATGGATACATAATTGAGTTTTCTGATTTCCTGTTTTTCAGCATCATTTTTATAGCCACCAGATTCTATTAATATGGCGCTAGTTCCCCATTTTTGGATATTATCACCAAAAGCACGCGGTTCAAAATCGTCATTATAACGTCCCACTTGCCCCGGAGCATATTTTTGTATGATGGCATTCATAAAGACAATGACTTTCATGGCGTTTCCACGCACGTCGTTAATGTCTTTTTCATAGTTAAAAGCTGGTGCCAAATAGGAGATCGTGGCTGGTTTGGGTGTGCGTTCAGCATTATAATACGTACTTTGATCATGAAGATTAAAACCAAAATCGGCATTTAGGCTATCTCTAATGCGTTTTAAAACTTGTCCTTCCGGAGATTGTAGCATCAGCGCATCTCTATTAATATCGATCCCTAAAGCATTGCGACGGCTAAATACTTCTGCACCATCAGGATTAAGCATCGGCATAAAATGAAGTGTTAATTTGCTCAGAAGTTCTTTTTTTTCAGCTTTAAAATCAGAACTGTTCAAGAAATTAAAAATATCGAAAATGGCTTGGGTTGCGGTGGGTTCGTTGCCATGCATTTGAGACCATAAAAAGATATTGGTAGGGCCATTGCCAACACTAATAAGGCTGATGCTTTTGCCTTTGATGCTTTCACCAACTTTTTTGACGGTATAAGCCGAATGGTTTTTAAGTTGATTAATAAGTGGCTGGATATCATCGTGTTTGATGCGTCGTTTATCTAAACTTTGTTCCTTGTATTTGGAATAACTGTCGTAAAGACTAGTGGTTATATCATTAACCTGCGCTATTGCAGAAAATGAAAAGAGGGCCAATAGAACGGTAAATATGTTTTTCATAAGTTGTTAATTCTTTATTGGTACCGGTTTTAAATTGAGTTTTTGGGTGCCTTTCCGCACGGCATCCATAAAATCTTCTCCCGGATCAGTTTTTACGGTTCTGTAACCTTCATCTGTTTCGAGCCATAAGTCATGACCTTCAAAATTGGTGTATTCATAATGACCGATAACATATTCAATAGGATATTTTTTGCTTAAATAATTGACCAGCCAAATGTTTGATTTTATTTGGGCTTTGGTCAATGGTAAGTCTTTCGTTCCACCAACATTTTCAACGCCAATGGCTGTATGGTTCAATCCAATCACATGTCTGGCCATGGTGGTTTCGGGCATTAAACGGTAAATAGTACCATCCTGATCGACTAAAAATTGTGAAGAAACGTTTAAACTACTGGCTGTAACCAGATCGGGTCTGCCCGGTAATTTGGACGGATTAAACGCATCAAACGTTTGTTGAAAAGTCGGGATTACCGTCCAATGCAATACAATCATTCTTGGAGT
>NZ_DATJCY010000297.1:0-4150 GCF_035577925.1 Gelidibacter sp.
AATAAGTTTAGGAGATAATAGACACTAAATGAGAGAATTCAAGAAGATAAAGCTAAATCAACAGAAAGTTTTAGTAAATTAGGAATGTTAAATCTTAAAAATCATATCTATAGAATATTCTGACTATTTGGCAAACTCAATTTGAATGAATAAAAGCGAATTTGAAAAAGAAATTAAAATTTCTGGTCTTGTAAACTTTTTGAATTGGGAAAAATCTCATCCGGAACTGCATCGAAGGTATACAATTGTCTAGAATTGAGTTTTTGGAATTAATAGCCAAATATAATGTTGTTTTTTTGGAGGTTGAAGATTTAAAATAATATACTTATCCGTTAAGTAACCTAAAAAAGACTTAGGACCGTAAGACGGTGGATATTAGGACAAAAGTATCGAAACAGCTGTGCTGACGCAGTCATACATCTTATGTTCTTTCATCTTATGTCGTATGAGAACCTTAGTCATTTTACGGACAATCATATAATAAACAAAGTTTAATTTTTAGAGATTCCCGCTTTCGCGTGAAGTGATATGATCAGTAAACTCAACCTTGAAGACCTATTATTTCTGGACATTGAGACGGTTCCGGAAACACATCATTTTTCCGATTTGGATCCGGTAAAACAAGAACTTTGGGAACTCAAATCAAAATACCAACGTGCCGAAATTTCAGCAGAAGATTTTTATGATCGTGCTGGTATTTGGGCAGAGTTTGGTAAAATTGTCTGTATTTCTGTAGGCTATTTCAAATTTCAAGGTGATATCAGGACCTTTAGGGTAACTTCTTTTTATGGAGAAGAAATTAAAATTCTCAACGATTTTAAAAATTTGATCGTATCGCATTTCAACCAAACAAAACATTTGTTATGTGCGCACAACGGAAAGGAATTTGATTTTCCCTATATCGCCAGGCGGATGATTATCCATAATATTTCACTTCCAGATAAGCTGAATCTGTTTGGAAAAAAACCTTGGGAAGTACCTCATCTCGACACTTTAGAACTATGGAAATTTGGCGATTATAAAAACTATACCTCCTTAAAACTTTTGACCAATATCCTCGGGATTCCAACACCCAAAGACGATATTGATGGCAGTGAAGTCTATAAGGTGTATTATGAGGAAAACAATATCAATCGGATTGTTACCTATTGCGAAAAAGATACAATTGCCGTTGCACAAATATTCTTAAGATTGCGTGGCGATGCCATTCTTGATATGAGTGAAATAAAGCATGTTTGAAATTCATAAACATTCTGAGGATATTATAAAATAATGCATCCAGTTTTGATACTTCAAACTTTCTTTAGAAAACACTTAAATAGAATTCCAGTTTTAAAGTCATAAATCATCACAAAAAAAATTCATGCTTTTACCTTGGGGCTCTGGTTAGAGCATGAATATTTTTTTTGTGAGCATTAAGATTTCTTTTAACAATCTTAATGTTTTTTGGACAGACTCAAATAATTTATTTTCAAAAAAAGTAGATCTTGGTAGATTTGTCATACTGTTCATAAGTCAAAATTTTTGGTAGATTTGGGGCAAATGAAAATTTAGGTTATGGTAATTTTGGGGCAAAAAAGGTTTAGCGGTTTTTTAATATTGGTTAATTAGTTTGTTTGTTAGGTTATGTAAATATGTAATAATATTTTCATAAATCGGTTTAAATACATTAAAATTCGATGAAATGAATATATATTTAACAATTTAGCCTTGTATCGAAGAAAATTCTTACATAAAATATTCGCTTATCCAGCCCTCCCTATTTCAAAACCAAACAAAAAATAACCTCAAACCCAAAATCACATTTATAAACTGATTTTGTATTTGAGGTCGTGTAATATATTTGAAAAACGGCTACAAAACCATTTCCGGAACATCACCTTCTATAATTAATTGCCCTTCGGTTGCTTTGATGATTTCCTCAACGGAAATGCCCGGAGCGCGCTCCAACAGTTTAAATCCGTTATCGGTAACTTCAATGACCGCCAGATTGGTTACTATTTTTTTTACACAACCCACGCCAGTAAGTGGCAAGCTGCATTTTTTTAATAATTTAGATTCGCCTTCCTTATTGGTATGCATCATGGCAACGATGATATTTTGGGCACTTGCCACCAAATCCATCGCACCGCCCATACCTTTCACCATTTTACCCGGTATTTTCCAATTGGCAATATCGCCTGCTTCTGAAACTTCCATGGCACCCAAAATAGTCAGATCAACATGCTGTCCCCTAATCATAGAAAAACTCATCGCCGAATCAAAAAAACTGGCACCCGGCAAGGTGGTAATGGTTTGTTTTCCTGCATTGATCAAATCGGCATCTTCTTCACCTTCAAATGGAAAAGGTCCCATGCCCAAAACGCCGTTTTCGCTTTGAAATTCAACTTCAATACCTTCTCTTACATAATTGGCAACCAAAGTTGGAATACCTATCCCAAGATTGACGTAATAGCCATCTTGGACTTCTTGTGCGATACGCTTTGCAATTCCTATTTTGTCTAACATTTTATTAAAATTTTGATGCCATATTTACTATGACTATTTGAGTAGAATCTTATGGATGAATGATATATCAATCTTCCCAACTTACATCTCCTAATGATTAAATCACTAGTAAAAACAGCACTTACGACCGCTTCCTAACCGTTCGTTGTTCAATACGTTTTTCATAATTTTCACCTTGAAAAATACGTTGTATAAATATTCCTGGAATATGGATTTGATTAGGATCCAAACTTCCCACAGGAACGAGTTCTTCAACCTCTGCAACTGTAATTTTTGCTGAGCCGCACATGGCTGGATTAAAATTTCGGGCCGTTCCTTTAAAGATCAAATTGCCCGCGGCATCCCCTTTCCATGCTTTAACGAAAGCAAAATCGGCTTTGAAGGCTTTTTCCAAAACATACATCTTACCATTAAATTCGCGAACTTCCTTACCTTCGGCTACTTCTGTTCCATAACCTGCAGGTGTAAAAAACGCTGGAAACCCAGATTGTGCCGCTCTACAACGTTCTACAAGCGTTCCTTGCGGCACTAATTCCACTTCCATTTCACCGCTCAGCATTTGGCGTTCAAATTCTTGGTTTTCACCAACATAAGAAGAAATCATTTTTTTGATCTGGCGTTTGTGCAATAACAATCCCAAACCAAAATCGTCAACGCCGGCATTATTGGAAATGCAAGTAAGCCCTTGGACATTCATTTTAACCAAATTATTGATCGCATTTTCAGGAATACCACAAAGTCCAAAACCACCAACCATAATGGTCATATTGTCCTTAACATCATGCATGGCTTCCGTAACGTTGGCAACTTTTTTATTAATCATAACTACTTTTTTAGGAGTTTAAAATTACGAAATAAAACAGTTAATCTAAAATAAATTGAGGCTATGGATGTTACCATTTATCAAATGAATAGGAAAATCAGAGCTCATCAAAAATTGAGGTATTTAGATTAAACGGGTACTTGAAGGATACAATTTTTTAACGAAAATAACCTTTCTACCAAAACACAAAACATCCATAAAATTATGGATGTTTTGTGTTTCAAAAATTGATTTAAAAAAATCTAAAAATCAAACTGAATATCAAAATCGTCGGTATCAAACGGATCGTCTTCACTTTTCTTATTGCAATCCACATTAATGGTAAGCACGGCAGGACGTTCAAACTCTGCAGTTGAAACATCGAGATCCTTATCGGCATAACATTTTTTCATAAACAATCCCCAAATTGGCAATGCCATGGTGGCTCCTTGACCATAAGCAAGTGTCTTAAAATGTGTGGCACGCTCTTCACCTCCAACCCAAACACCAGTGACCAAATTAGGCACCATGCCCATAAACCAGCCATCACTTTGGTTTTGTGTGGTTCCAGTTTTTCCTGCAATCGGGTTGGTTAGCGCATAAGGATAACCGGTCATAACTTCCTTATAAACAGGGCTCACAGCTCCAGTTGTTCTTAAACGGCCTCCAGATGATCCACCTTGTGTCACACCTTCCAACAAATTGGTGGTTACATACGCTACTTCTTCACTTAAAACATCTTTTGTTTCTGGAGTAAACTGGAACAAAACAGTACCATTTTTATCTTCAATACGCATTACCATAACTGGTTTGGTATAAACACCTTTGTTCGCAAATGTC
>NZ_DATJCY010000298.1:0-2347 GCF_035577925.1 Gelidibacter sp.
CTTCCACCGAGACTAAGGTCCCTTTCTTCTTTAAAGCCAAAATCTGCAAGTGGTAAACTGTCCACAAACAGATCGATTGATCTCACTTGGTTGTCCTGTCCGACATGGTCGTCCAAACAAAACATCGTTATTTGATTCCTGTTGTTGCCCGTGATGTATTTCATAGTGTAAATATACTGATATTCAGTATATTAAACTACAAAAAGCTGCTAATTATTAATCTATTGGATAATAAGTTTATGGATGGGTTTTTAGACAGTCTGACGGGCCGCGGCCTTGCGAGGGAGCGGATTTTAGCATAAGACTTCCAAGCGAAGACGGAACTTTAAATATAACGAAAATCTTTGAACGGAAACAATAACCCGCTCTCTTGCAAAACCGATGTTATCGGCTTTACTTCATTAATTCAATAGTTCGTTCAATATTTATTTCTTGTAAGAACGTTTTATCGTGGGAAATTACAATTAAAGTTCCTTCATATTCATTGATTGCATTGGTTAAAATTTCGATGTTTTGAAGGTCTAAATTATTGGTAGGTTCATCTAAGATAATAATGTCGGGAGATTGATTAGCAATGTTTAAACAACACAACATTAACCGCATTCTTTCTCCGCCACTCAATATATGACAAGGCTTATCCCAATCATCTTTTGAAAATAAAAAACGGTCTAATCTGATTTTTACTTCGTGTTCCTGAAGGCCGGTTTGATTAAATTCTTGAGCTTGTTCATAAATCTGTAAATGATTATTGATTAAAGAATAATCTTGGTCAATATAAACAGAATGACTTTCAGCAATAAATATTTTTCCTTCCGTTGGTTTAAGTTTTCCGAGTATTATTTGGATAAGTGTGGTTTTTCCTGATCCATTTTTTCCGTTGATAGCAATTCGTTCACCGCTGACAATTTGAATGTTTAGAGGTTTCTCCCATAATAAACCCCCTGTTCTATATGCGAAATTGATATTTTCTGCTATAAACAGATTTTTACCTTTATGAAGATTGGAAGAATCAAATTCAAATTTCATTTGTTCTATATCAGAAACGGAAAGCCTCAAATCTTGAAGTTCTTCTTTTATACCATTAATTTTATCTGAATGAACTCCGGCAATTTTTGCTGAGCTTCTTTCAGCATTATTCTTCCAAGCATCTGATACTATCTTGGGAAGTCCAGCTTTTCCTAAATTCTTTTTTGCTCGAACATCTAATTTTTGTTGTCGTTCAATTGTTTTTCGCTCCTTTTCTTTCGCCTTTCTAAGTGCTTTTTCTTTGCTCTGAATATCTTGACTTAAGGCGTTTTGTTCAATTTCTTTTTGCTCTTTATAAAATTCATAGTTTCCGCCATAAACTTTAATTTCATTTCTGTTGAGCTCACAAATAGGATTTAATAACTGAAGTAACTCTCGGTCGTGGCTAACGATTATAAAAGTTGCTCTTGAGGTTTGAATAAAATCGTATAGTAAGTCTCTACTGGATTTGTCAAGATGATTACTGGGTTCATCTAATAAAACAAATGATGGTTGATGAATAAATATACCTGCGAGAAAGACTTTTGTTTTTTGTCCTCCACTTAATTCGCTTAATTTTTGAGATAGTGATAAATCAGAAATATCCCAATAGCTTAGGGCTTCTTGACATTTTTCTTCTATCGTCCAATCGTCATTTAAAAGGCTATAATTCTTTTCATCTACACTTCCGTTTAAAATTTCGTGTAAAGCATTGAGTTTGGTTTCAACTTGTAAGGCTTGGGCAATTGTCAAATCATTAAACTGACCGAAAATTTGAGGAATATAATAGGGTTTGGTTTCGGAGGAAATTTGTCCGTCATCAGGTTCTAATTCCTTGGCTATAAGTTTGAGTAAAGTAGATTTTCCAACACCATTATTGCCAATTAATGCAATTTTATCGGAATGGTTTACTGTCATACTTAAATTAGTAAACAGCGTATTTTTATTGGGATGTGAATAGGATAAATTTTGAATCGTAAGCATAATTAATTTCTTTTTGAGTTTAACAAAAGTGGGAGCCCAATTTTTTGAGCTGATTGTTAGATTGTCTAAGAAATTAATTTTTACATTTTCTGCTTACTTTTTATTTATGTTGCAAATATAATATTTTTTCTGAACTACTTTATTTCGTATTGCCGATAACGTTTTGCAGCTACCCGAAGGTGGCGATTTCGAAGCACTTCACTGTCAGCCAAGCACAAACTTTGATAGAAGCACAAAGCTTGATTGAACCACTGAACCGCCACTTTTGGGTAGGTGCTGTTAGCTGATGTTTTTTTCATTTCTAATTAGTTCTTCCAAGTTATTGAATCTGTATCTTTCATTTGTCCCAACTCCAAAT
>NZ_DATJCY010000299.1:0-2026 GCF_035577925.1 Gelidibacter sp.
AACGTGTTAATCTAATACCTTCTTTTTCAAACTTTTCGGTGTCATTTTTAAATGGTTCAATATAAATTATTGCAATACCAACAAAAATCAAAAGAATAGACAATTCTTTATTTAAAGGAATATTTTCATATGCAATTTGAATAATACCAATAGCTAAAGAAATAAAACCAACCCAAGTTGGTAATTTGTTTATAATATCGAAAGAGGCAAAATTCTTTTTTGCCCCAAACCCAATGTCGTAGCCTTTTTGGGCAATTGTATTTAGAAAATTTGATTTATCCACAGTCTTGGTTAATTATTGCCTATAACGTGCCGCGTATTGGCGATGGGCGGGATTTTTAGCACTGAACTTTAATCGAAGAACAGAAGTTGAATTTTGCACTTCCGTTGATACGAAGCCGTTCAGCCCGCCTATTGCCAATACGATGTTGTACGACGTAGTTATGTTTTGGGTTTTAGTCCAGCTAAATATTTTCGTATGTCATTTTCTAATTTATCCGGGTATTTGTACTCTAATTTTTTTGACAATTCAGTTCCTATTTCTGAAACTAAATCAGTCATTGAAAATAGAGCAGTCCAATTTTCCTTTATATCGCTCCCTGAAAATGTTTGTTCTGTTTTAGCCCACATTTCCTGGTTAAGATACTTTTTGAAAAGTCGTCCATATTTATTGGTCGTTATGTTCCAATTGTGTTCACTTGCAATGTGCCATTCAATTAAAGGAATTAAATATTCTGTGCGAATAACGGTTTCCGACATAAATTTCGCATAGAATATTTCATCTCTCACAAGACACTTTGCCACGTAAGTTGTGTCCCACCAAAAATCGTTTATTAGATTTTGAAACTCTTTTTCAGACGGTTTTTTGATAATGGAAATTTGATAAGTTGGTTTCAGCATTTGCTTTGTAATACCATCTTTATCAATTAAAATTTTATAACCAATATCCCAATCTTCTGGTAATTCTTTCTCTTGCGTTTCCTTTATAAATTTTGATTTGCTGTAAAGTTTAAAATCTACTTTCACACCGTCTTCATAAAGTAGCATTTTCATTGCGTGTTTATGGTTAAAACAACTTTCGTCTTCTTCAATCATAGCAATTGGATTTCCGAATTTAAGCGTCCAGCTTTTGTCTGAAATGTAATTTGTATTATCCTCAAAAACAAATTCAATGTCTAAATCACTAAATTCGTCAACAAGTGCTAAAGGATTTACAAGTGAACTTGTCAGAAGTAGAACTCTTACATCTTCGTTTTTCTCCGACCATTCTATAATTGTTCTTAACTTTTCTTCTCTGACTTTCATTTTGTTTGGTTCGGTTTTACTATGTCGTACAACTCACAAATATGCGAAATTCCAATAAGCTATACAAGCCTCTATGTGGCTATTTATTAATTGTTTACAATTTTGTATTATTATGGATATTTAAAACGCGAAGCCCTATAGATACTCAAAAAACGAAGTCCAAATCCGTCCCTTACATGATAAGTTTCACCGCGATATTCATAGATTTTTTCGGATTCATATATGTCTAATAGGTATTCCAATTTTTTTATTTTAATACTGGTTTTGTGGTTTCGCCAAACTACTTTTTAAAAATGGAAATTGTGCGCAACTTATTTATCGCCCTAGTTAATCATTTTTTTGATTTTTATTATTCTTTTAAATGCATTGATCAACAATTGTTTACGCGTATAGTATGCGGCATATTTTTGACCTTATAAACCTAATTTGTATGATTTTATAATACCCATTACACTAATAAATACTGTTTGTTTTAAAGAATTTTATTCAACACTATTTTTGTAGCCAAATTCTTATTGCTCTGAATAGTCCACAAAATTAAGGCACACGCCGCAACCCTTGCCAACGCTCATTTTTAGCCCTCCTTCGACATTCCTTCGACATTCCTCCCAAAAAATCGAATTTAAAGGAAGCTCACTCGAACAAGTGTCGAACAAGACTCGAACAAAACCCCCTTAAAATCGGAAAAAGCAGACAATAGGTGCCAATAGGTGCCAAAAGC
>NZ_DATJCY010000300.1:0-9155 GCF_035577925.1 Gelidibacter sp.
ATGGAAATATAAACAACGACTTCTTTATTGACCTTATCGGCAATTTCCAAAATCTCACTCAAAGCCACTACCGATTGTGCAATGGTTTTATGCGTATTTCGCATTTGAAAGTTTTCTGAAATCGAAAATGGGTAGCCCAAATAATTTATTTCGGGATGTTTTGAAGCATCTTCAGCTCCACGTGTATTAGCAATTATAGCCAAAAGTTTACTCTGGGTTTTGGAAAGGTCCAACAGCGATAGCACTTCAGCCGTATCCACCATTTGCGGAATGGCTTTTGGCGAAACAAAACTGCCAAAATCAATGGTATCGAAACCAACCCGTAACAACGACTGAATGTACTGAACCTTTTTTTCAGTAGGAATAAAATCCTTGATACCTTGCATGGCATCGCGCGGACATTCTATAATTTTAACCTGTTGCATCGTTCAAAGATAGCAATTCCTACGCATGCAGAAATATTTCGCATAAAAAATAATCATCGAAAAAATGGCTGATCAAAGTATTGAAAAAGACATATGAATGCTATATAAAAACGGACTTAAAAAATTCCATTTAAAAGTCCGTTTTACAATTATTTACATTTTGCAAGTACTTTTTCGGCCAGTTTTTTAGCTATTTCCCTATTTTCTTCAGGATCACTACTAATTTTTGTAAGAATCGTAAATTTGGCTATGCCCGCAAGAACAACCAATTCTCCACCCCATTGGTTATTCCATTTATACCAAGAACTTGAGCCTAAACCGTCAACAGCTTGCCAAGCTGATTTCGCGCGTACCTCCATCAAATCTTTACCTGTCTTTTTAACTTCATCTTCTGCCTTATCAAGATTTTTATCAATTTGGGCCAATTCTTTATCAGATAACTGCTTATAGCCCATATCAAAGATTTCGATATTAGATTTTAAATCACTGACATCATCGTAAAAAGAAAGATTTTTAATACCCATGGTGTTTTGATCAGGTAAATTCATTTTCATGCCTGATACTTCCATGGTAAACGTAGGACGGTCGCTTGGCCATTGAAATATGTGTTGGCCATAGCTCCCTGAGCGCAATTCCACTTTTGCGGCATCGGTATTAAATGGATACACCGAAGTCATTTCCTCTTTTGTTAGAAGCAAATCGTAATTTTCCTCAAACTTTTTTAAACAATCGTATGTTTTACCACTGCTTTTGCTACTTACCTTTTCTGACTTAACATCCGAATTAGATTCGGAATTGGCTTCTGAAGATTCTTTTTTTCCAGAGTTGCATGAGAACAGCGCAAAGACCATTCCCAAAAGAAAAACTGTTTTTTTCATAAGTTTTATAAATTTTGGTTGACTGCTAATTTACATTTATTTATATAATTTTCAACAGTCACACAAATTATGTTCTGATTTATAATAGTTTATAACGGCTAACGAAAATTTTTATGCCAAAATAATATAAAGTCCGATACCTACAAAAACGACGATTTGCAGCCATTTTAAAAAGGTTCCGACGCCTTTTCTTTTCAATATGAAATTAGAAATACGTCCGGCCAATAATGCGATTGCACTAAAAACAAGAAAGGAAATAATCATAAACAACACTCCTAAAACATAAAACTGAACAATGGTATTTCCATTATTATCCCAAAGAAAACCGGGGAAAAACGCCAAGAAAAAAATCATAACCTTCGGATTTACCAAATTCATGATAAACCCAGTTTTATAAAGTTGCAAATACGATTTTGAAGGTGCATTTTCAGAAAGTGAAATTGTTTCATCACTTCTATAAACTTTATAAGCCAAAAACAACAAATAACAAGCACCCAAAACCTTGATCCCATAAAAAAGATCTGAGGAAGCCGTGATTATTGCCGAAATACCAAACGCCAAAAGCGTGGTGTGCACAATGCAACCACTTATAAGACCTGCCGTTGTGGCAATACCGCTTTTAGTGCCATTGACCAAGGCTTGCGTTAGCACATAAATATTATCTGGCCCTGGGGCTATAGCAAGGGCCAATGTGGCTATTGAAAAAGAGAGAAGTGTTTCTATCATATAAAAGACGTAAGACCGCTACGTTGTTAGACGTAAGATTTAAGACTTAAAAGTATTGAATTTGGGACGTTATTTTATAGGCGAAATAATTTATCGTATATCTAATATCGGTTTGAACTATGAGTAGTTGTGTCGGTTAATACTTATTTTTGAAAGTACACTTCAAGTTGGAAAATCTTGCGAAATTGCTAAAGTAAACAAGAATAGACAATAACTTATAATCATGTTGTATCTGGTCTTTAATTAATTCATATATTCAAATTTCGGTCTGTTTTCATCGAGTTTAAATTCGTTATTTATATAAACTACACCATTTAAATCCATTCGGATTCTTTTGTCATTATCGTTTACAAAAACATGAATTTTAGTCACAAAATTTTCTTTGAAATTTCTAAATTCTATCGTTTTCGAATTTGGCCAAGGAATAATTGAGTCTTTTCCTGGTTTCAATAAAATAATATCATAGGTGATACTGTCTATTTTCGAATCATTCCACTTAAACTCGTCAAAAGCGATTTCCATATCATATTTCGCAAGATCAATATGCTCTTCCTGTTTTTCAATAATTAAGTCAATATATTCTGTTATTCGGTCATTATTAAAATCCTTTTGTCCAAAGTTCCTGAGCAATTGCTTCAATTCCGATTTGTTCAAATACATTTTTTTTTGCTCCATTAAGCCTGTTTTGTAAGTCAGAAAGACAGATTTCCCAAATTCCTTAATTGTTTGATTTCTCTCTTGGCAAGAAATTCCAAGAACCAAAAAGAAAAGAATATATATTTTTCGTTTAAGCATTTAATAATATTAAATTCAGGGAGTTCTTCGCAAATTGCATACAACTTATGTCTTTCACTCTTAAGCTATTTTGCCAAAATCGCTTTATTAATCTCCGTGATCAATCCAGGGCCTTCATAAATAAATCCGGTATAAAGTTGAATCAAATCGGCACCGGCATCGAGTTTTTCCAGAGCATCTTTGGCAGAGTGAATTCCGCCAACACCAATAATTGGAAACGCTTTGTTGCTTTTTTGTGATAGAAAACGAATCACCTCAGTTGATCTTTTAGTTAAAGGCTTTCCACTTAAGCCACCCATTTCATTTTTGTTATCAGATGTAAGCCCTTCGCGTGAAATCGTTGTATTTGTAGCAATGACACCATCAATTTTTGTGGTAGCCACAATATCAATAATATCCAAAAGTTGCTCATCCGTAAGATCTGGAGCAATTTTTAATAGTATTGGTTTACGTTTTTGTTTTAAGTTGTTTTTATCTTGAAGTGTTTGCAATAAATCGGTCAAAGGCTTTTTTTCTTGAAGAGCACGAAGGTTTGGCGTGTTTGGTGAACTCACATTAACCACAAAATAATCGACATAATCAAAAAGTGCATCAAAACAAATAATATAATCATTCACCGCTTCCTCATTGGGCGTAATTTTATTTTTACCAATGTTTCCTCCTATCAAAACACGATTTTTATGACCTTGCAAAGGATTGGTTTTTAAGCGTTCAACAGCTTCTGCAACACCGCCATTATTAAATCCCATCCTATTAATAATTGCTGCGTCATTCTTTAAACGAAACAAGCGCGGCTTTTCATTGCCATCTTGTGGTTTTGGCGTGACCGTTCCAATTTCAATAAATCCAAAACCTAAGTTTGAAAGCTCTTTATAAAGTTTAGCGTCCTTATCAAAACCTGCGGCCAATCCAACTGGATTAGGAAATTGGAGTCCAAAAAGTTCACGTTCTAACTTTGGGTTTTCCAATTTATAAATACTTCGAAAAACACCACCCAAACCAATCCGATGTGAAAAACGAATTAGCGAAAAAGTAAAATGATGGATTCTCTCAGGATCAAACTTGAAAAAAAGGGGACGAATTAGGAATTTGTACATAACTTATAAAAATAAAAAACACTCCAAAGATAGGGCAGTTTTTATATTGCTTTATTGAAATTTTTAATATTTAAGATCCATGCCTAATTTACTATCATTAATCATCTTTTACTTCAAATTTGTTGTAGTTAATGACAATAATCAAAACCCCTAACACTTCAAATGTATTTACTTTTCTCATAAATATTTTTAGACACTAAATCGGAAAACATTTCAAAAAACACCTATAAGTCCGAAAAAATTATTCACATATAAATGCATACATAGTGTTAAAAATTGTGTAAATAAGTATAAAACGTACAATTCAAACCGTCTATTTGAGTTCTCTTAACGTACATATAAAATGAAGAAGCTCGAAACAATTCGATCACAAAAAATCGAACTGTCTGATATAACAATGATTAGTATTTTAAAGGTTTTCATTTCTAACCGTTCGTCTAATAAGCATTGAAAAACTTTACCCAAACAACCGTTTGTCGTATTTTTACGCTCTTAAACCCAGATTTTATCTTATGAACATCAACAAATATATCGACCATACACTTTTAAATCCAGCGGCAACCGAAAGACAAATCATCGATTTATGCAATGAGGCCAAGAAATATGAATTCTATTCCGTTTGTGTAAATAGTTGTTATGTTCCTTTAGCCAAGCATCTACTTTCAAAAACAGCGGTCAAAGTGGTATCGGTTGTTGGTTTTCCACTTGGCGCTACAGCGACAGAAGTCAAAGTTTTTGAAGCCAAAAATGCCATAAATGAAGGTGCCGATGAAATAGACATGGTCATAAATATTGGGTTTTTAAGAAGCAAAAACTACTTGGCTGTATTTAAGGATATTTCTGATGTCAAAACGGCTATTGGAAAAACGCCACTAAAAGTTATTCTTGAAATTAGCGAACTTTCAAAAAACGAAATCGTGAAAGCTTGCGAAATATGTGTTGATGCCAAGGCCGATTTTATTAAAACATCGACTGGTTTTTCAAAAAGTGGTGCCACTTTAACCGCTGTCAAAATCATTAAGAAAACCATTAGAGATCAAGCCAGAATAAAAGCTTCAGGAGGTATTCGTGATATAGAAACTGCACTTAAATATATTGACGCCGGTGCCGATAGGATTGGTACATCCTCTGGCGTTGCAATGATGACTAATAAAACGTCCACTACAAAGTATTAATTTTTATCTTTAGGGTTTTATTAAACTAACCCTATGAGTGTACATATTGAAGCCAAAAAAGGAGAAATTGCCGAAACCATCCTTTTACCAGGCGATCCTTTAAGAGCAAAATGGATTGCCAACACATTTTTTGAAAATCCAAAACGTTTTAATAATGTTAGAGGAATGCTAGGTTATACTGGCACTTACAAAGGCAAGCCTATATCTACAATGGGCACCGGAATGGGCGTACCGAGCATTTCGATTTACGCACATGAATTGATCACGGAATATGATGTAAAAAACCTTATCAGGGTTGGAAGTGCTGGATCTTGTCAAGAATACATAAAACTCCGCGATATTGTCCTAGCTATGGCGGCCTCCTCAACTTCGGGCATTAACGAATTGCGGTTTAGCGGTGCCGATTATGCGCCAACAGCAAATTTTGGTCTGTTTCAAAAAGCAGTCGAAGCAGCAAAAACCCAAAACATTCCTTTAAAAGCAGGAAATGTTTTAACAAGTGATGAATTTTATGCCGATGACTTTGAGTCGTACAAACAATGGTCAAAATTTGGAGTCCTTTGTGTTGAAATGGAAACATCAGGACTTTATACGGTAGCTGCAAAACATGGCGTAAATGCACTAAGCATTCTCACCATTTCAGATTCTTTAGTAACTGGCGAACATACAACCGCAATGGAAAGGGAAACGACGTTTAAAGAAATGATCCATATTGCTTTAGAATTAGCATAAACCAACTAAAAAACAACATATGATTCGGTCCATTATTCTTACCAGCTTTATTTTATTTTCAGTCACTATGTTTGCACAAAAAGAACTATCTGAAGGAACAACCACCTATTATTTTATACGCCATGCCGAGAAAGATGTAAGTGATCCTTTAGAAAAGAATCCCCATCTCACTGACATTGGCCATAAAAGAGCTGAAAGTTGGAGTAATATATTAGAAAATATAAAGTTTGATGCGGTGTATGCCACACATTATATCAGAACACAGGAAACTGCAAAACCAACAGCCGATAAAAATAAATTGGAAATTACCATTTATCCTGTTCGTTCAAAATATGATGAGACCTTTAAAACCGCAACTTCCGGAAAAACAGTTTTAATAGTTGGGCATAATAACACCATTCCAGAATTTGTGAATGACGTGATTGGAAAACAGAAATATGGTGAAATTGAAGATTCCAATAATGGCAATCTCTATATCGTGACCATCACTAATGGATTTATTAACGATATGTTGCTTAAAATTAATTAAGTACTTCTACCTTAATATTTCTCAGTTCGATATTTGATAATAACTGCAATTTATTAGCCATAAACAAATCATCCAGATCCTCAATTTTAAGCACTGAGTTTTCGGGCAAATAATTATTGTAATCTACAAACCGTAATCCATTTACCACTCTAGCGTTATAAGCTTTTCTAAACCGATAGCCCAAACCGTCTTTTTCTTTAAAAGAATACGCTAAATAATCAACATTAAAAGACGTTTTGTTGATCCAATAAATGAAAACATCATCAAAATCTTCGCCACCACCATCTTCGGAAAAGGTCACCTTAATTTTATAATAATCCTTGCCTTCAATGTTTACAGTTCCCAAACTTTTTTTATGAACCGCTTTATCATTTAACCCATAAGGCAACACCGAAAAATAATGTACAGAATTGACTGAAGCACTATAAAGCGATGCCAATGAATCTGAAACCTGGACCTTTTCATCATCTTCAAAACGCTCAAATCCTGAATTACTCAACACATCCCTAATTTCGGAATTCGCTTTTTTAAACTGGCGTTCCAATCTAAAACTACCATTTTTACGAACGGCTTTGTAGTGCATATCTCTAAAATCAAATTCTATTTTTGAGTGTTTAAACACATCGCCACCAGCAGCTTCTATGGATTGATTCACAATTTCTTCGGCAGATAGCTCGGCCATTTCATGATTTTGCTTTTGCTTACAACCAAAAACAAACAACAGCCCAACGATAATAAATGCATTTCGAAACATAATATTGGTTTATATATGAATAAGTAAAAATAAAGATTACAGCCATGTCATTCAAAAAATTATACTAAATGTTTTACCTTTGGCCACGTATGCAGAAACAAATTAACATCCGTAACAGAAAAGCACATTTCAATTACGAAATACTGGATAAGTATTCCGCAGGAATTGTTTTGAAAGGCACCGAGATAAAATCCATCCGAAGTGGTAAAGCTTCAATTGCTGAGAGTTTTTGTGAATTTAATGAAAAAGGTGAGCTTTTTGTCATCAATATGAACATTGAAGAATATGCTTTTGGAACCCATTACAACCACAGACCAAAAGCTGAACGCAAACTTTTATTGACCAAACGGGAATTAAAATCGCTCAATAAAGATGTTCAAACCAAAGGATTTTCTATAATTCCGCTACGTGTTTTTATAAATGATAAAGGATATGCCAAAATGGAAATAGCGTTGGCCAAGGGTAAAAAACTATATGACAAACGCGATACCATTAGAGATCGGGACAACAAACGAAACCTGGATCGGATCAAAAAAATATACAGTTAAAAAAGCTGTTTTAAATTTCACACTTTTAAAAACGAGAACTTTCTCGTTTTTTATTTTTATATAGAAAGCCAAAATCAGAATTCAAAGTTGTTTTTTTGGGAAGATTATAACGTTTTAAAATCGGTTTTATAACTAAGTTTGAAATTCTAACCACCAGCAATCCATGTTATCATGCGTTTGTAGTGTCACTTTCATCAACTATGTTTAAAAATCTACTTACTTTTATTTTCGTTTGTACAAGCTTACAAGTCTTTTGTCAAATAAAAGGACAAATTACCGATGCTAAAAATGACGCACTTCCGTTTGTCAACATTTATATCGAAAACACCTTTACAGGAACCACAAGTAATGACAAAGGGTATTACGAACTTAATATTGACAAACCTGATACTTACACTGTTGTTTTTCAGTTTTTGGGTTATAAAACGGTGAAAAAAGAAGTAGAAATTAAAGAATTTCCCTACTATTTGGATGCCGTTCTTGTTGAAGAACAAATTTCATTAAATGAAGTTGTTATCAATTCCAATGAAAATCCTGCCGATATCATCATCAGAAAAGCCATTGTCGAACGAAAAACAAATTTGGAAAAAATAAAAAGTTTTAAAGCTGATTTTTATTCTCGTGGGTTAATTAGGATAAAGAATGCACCAGAAAAATTCTTCGGACAAGAGTTGGATGAATTTATGGTGGGATTAGATTCTACGCGAAGTGGAATTTTATATTTGTCAGAAACCATTTCAGAAATTGAATACCAATATCCTGATAAATTAAAGGAAAAAATTAGTGCTTCAAAAGTAAGTGGCGACGATAACGGATTTAGTTTTAACACGGCAAGTGATGTCAATTTCAACTTTTACAACAACACCATCGAACTTGGAAACCAAATCATTTCGCCCATTGCCGATTATGCTTTTAACTACTATAACTACAAGTTGGAAGGTGTTTTTTATGATGATAAAGGCCATTTGATTAACAAGATTAAAGTGATTCCAAAACGTAAAAACGATCGTGTTTTTTCGGGGCTTATTTATATTGTTGAAAACCAATGGACCATTTACGCTTTAGAATTGGGAATTACCGGAATCCAAGCGCAAATCCCGCCAGCCGAAATAATTACTATTACTCAAAATTTTTCCTATTCGGAAACAGATCAAATTTGGGTACTTATTTCGCAAGGCATGGATTTTGGATATTCACTATTCGGATTTAAGGGCGACGGGCGTTACACTGCCGTCTATAGCAATTACAACTTCAGTCCTGATAGTGAAAAAAAGCGTTTTGGAAAAGAAATTCTATCCTTTGCCAATGAAGCCAACAAAAAAGATTCGACCTATTGGAAACGCATGAGACCGGTTCCATTGACCGATGAAGAAATCAAGGATTATTTGTTGAAAGATAGTGTTCAGACCTTGAGAACCTCCAAGCCTTATCTTGATTCCATCGATTTAAAAAACAATAAATTCAAAATACAAAATGTTCTTTTTGGTTATAGCCAT
>NZ_DATJCY010000301.1:0-8593 GCF_035577925.1 Gelidibacter sp.
TAATGGAAGCAACATGGCATCGCTTAGATGCTATTTTACCGTCGCACAACACGCCATTAAATGAATTTATGGATTCTGGTTTAATTGACCTATCCGCTTATGAAGGAATTTTGTACATTGCCTTTAAAGTAACGGGCAACGGAAGAACAACATCCTTGTCCGGTGCTTATCAAATTGATGATCTTTTCATTTTTGAAAAGGAATAATCCTAATCACACCAACATTATATGACCGTATTTGACCAACTGTTTTTCAATAGTTTTGACCATTATAAAAAAGGCACTTATAAAAAAAACGCCAATACAATTGCCGTTTATTATATCACTTTAGTGCAGATGTCATTGCTACTTGTGCTAGGTGTATTTTTTGCTGAATTTTTCAGTAAAATGCATGTTGGCACTATGTCCAGTGCAAAAGCATGGACTTTGTTTGTGGTCGTTTCATTTTTTATTTATTTTAAAAACTGGATGCGGTATGGCGGTAAAAAACGAAGGGTTTTGAATGCGCTTCCCAAGAAAAAAACCGATTATAATATTTGGACTTTATGGCTTATTCCGGTGGTGGCCGTGTTTTTAGCTTTTGCTTTTCTGAGAGTTTTTTAATCCTTTATTCATCAATAATTATAAAATTTAAATTACGCTCAAAAATGAAAAAAATAATAACATCTATAATTCTAATCCTAACATTAAATTCGTGTTTTTTAGGAATTACTGGTGCACCTCACAGCCATCTTTATAGAGAAATTACAGGAAATAGTACTATCAAGGTAAATGTTCATTGTATGTATCTGAATAAAACATTCGAAATAAGAAATTCGAATCCAAATGATTCACTTTTTATTCAATCATCAAGTTTCAAAAATCCGTCAGAAAAAAGATCTTTAAATAGAGATATACCAACGGATTCAATAAGATATTATAATTGGAGAATTGGTGATATAAGATATCATAAAAATATTCTAAAAGATACAATTGAAATCATAAAAATTACAAAAAAAGGTAATCAGATAGCACATAAATTCGTAGCTGAATAATATTCTTCAAAAATAAACTCAAAAAACACCTTATTTTTTCAACTGAATATATACCGGAAAATGATCACTAAAACCACCAAGATATTTTTTCCCAACATAGGTTCTGTAAGGTTCTCCTTTGTATTTCCCATACATTTGAGTCAAGAATGGTGGATTAAAAATATCAGCTTTCACGAATTTTAGACCTTGTTGATCTGGATTTAAAAAATTTGTCGTCATCAAAATTTGATCAAATAACAGCCATTTGGACTCATGTTTAAGACTGCCCCGTTTAAAAGACATCAGGTTTTCCATTGGATTAAAAAGCTCAGCTTTGTTTTTTAAAAACTGAATGCTATTGTTTTTGGGACTATCGTTAAAATCGCCCATTACAAGGACTTTGGCATTTATGTCTTCTTGTTTAATGTCTTCAATAAGTTCTATGATTTTTTGTGCCGCAGCCATGCGTTTGTATCCGGTCCTATCCGATTTTTCATGCCGAGACGGCCAATGATTGACAAAAACGGTTATTTTTTCATTGTTCAGATAGCCACTAACTTTTAGAATATCACGGGTATAATCTCTTGTGCCAAATTCATTTTCAACATGAAGTATTATGGTTTCGGAGGTATCTAGCGTAAAAACGTCTTTATCAAATATGAGCGCCACATCAATGCCGCGTTCGTCCTGCGAATTATAATGTACAAAACCGTAATTATGGTTTTGTAAATAGCTGCTTTGGATTAAATCTTTTAGGACTCTGTTGTTTTCAACTTCGGCCAAACCTATTAAGGCTGGTGGTTTTTGCGGTATATCAAATCCAATCTTAGAAATGGCCATTCCAGTTTTATCGATTTTGGTTTTATAGCGCTCATGCGTCCATTTTTTATTGGATGTTTTTATAAAACCGTCGTCAATAGTCAGTGGATCATCACAATAATCAAATAGGTTTTCGGTATTATAAAACGCAATGGTATAGGTTTCAGGTGCTGTCAATTGTAGGTTTTATTAACTAAATTAGCTTTAAAAATACTAAATCATAGCCAATCAATTATGTAACTTTGTGTTTTAATCCTGTTTATGCTAGAAAAGAAAGATATAAATTTAGAGAAAGCTGTTTTAATTGGTGTTATTACCAAAAATCAAGATGAGGCACAGTCAAAAGAGTATTTGGATGAACTCGAATTTTTGACTTATACTGCCGGTGGAGAAGTGGTAAAACGTTTTACACAAAAGATGGAAATTCCAAATCCAAAGACGTTTATTGGGACAGGAAAGATTCAGGATGTTCAAAATTACATTAAAGAACATGAGATTGGAACCGCTATTTTTGATGATGAATTAACGCCTGCGCAAGAACGGAATATCAGTAGAATTTTAGAATGTAAAGTGCTTGACAGAACCAACCTTATTCTTGATATTTTTGCGCAACGCGCCCAAACAAGTTATGCACGTACTCAGGTAGAACTTGCTCAGTGCGAATATTTATTACCACGGTTAAAAGGAATGTGGACGCACTTGGAGCGCCAACGAGGCGGTATCGGGATGCGTGGACCCGGTGAGCGCGAAATTGAAACCGACCGCCGAATTGTTAGAGACCGTATTACCTTATTGAAGGATAAAATAAAAACAATTGATAGGCAGCAGGCCATCCAACGTGGTAACAGAGGCCAATTGGTCCGTGTGGCATTGGTAGGTTATACTAACGTTGGGAAATCGACCTTAATGAACGTCATCAGCAACAGTGAGGTTTTTGTTGAAGACAAGCTTTTTGCTACGCTAGATACTACCGTCAGAAAAGTGGTGATTGGCAACTTGCCATTTTTGGCTACGGATACGGTTGGATTTATCAGAAAACTACCAACGCAGTTGATAGAATCCTTTAAAAGTACATTGGACGAAGTGCGCGAAGCGGATTTGCTATTGCATGTTGTGGATATTTCACATCATAATTTTGAAGAGCAGATTGATTCTGTAAATAAGATTTTAGGCGAAATTGGTTGTGCCAATAAACCAACCATTATGGTGTTCAATAAAATTGATGCTTATGAACCTGTGCCTTTTGATGAGCACGATTTGATTGCGGTCCGGACCAAAGAAAATTACACGTTGGAGGAATGGAAAAAAACCTGGATGAACAAAATTGGCGACGATGCTATTTTCATTTCAGCATTAAATAAAAAGAATTTGGAAGCTTTTAAAAAACGAGTTTATGATGAGGTAAGAAGTATTCATGTGACACGTTTTCCGTATAACGATTTTCTTTATCAAGATTATGAGGAAGAAGAATAAGGAATTAAGTTAAATAAAAAATGCTACCCACCCGAGTAGCATTTTTTATTGGTAATTATGTTGGTTTTTACTTAAAATTTATAAGTCAAACCAACGGTGTAATACGATTGTAATTTGTTGTCAATATTAGAAAACGTTGGCTCTGTTTGTCCAGGATTAGCTGTTGGATCAAACTTACCAAGTGCATAATTCAATGCTTCTTGCTTATTGCTTCGCAATGCAAAATCAAAACCTACACCAATATTTTTCCAAAGCGTATAGCTAAAAGAGTTAGTCCAGGTCCAGTTTGATAAATCTGAGCCTTCATAACTAAAAAATGCAGAAGCATTAGACTTGAATGCCACAGCACCAATTTGTCGTGTGTAATCTGCAACCACTTTAGCTCCTAATGACGATTCAAAAATAGTTTCACTATCGGCAAATATAAAGTTGTAGTTTAATGGATGGATCACCACAATCAAGTTGTTAATAGGCGTCCACGTAAAACCAACACCCACGTCTAAATATCCAGGATCGTTGAAGTTGTTCAAAATGGTGGTTCGGTATTCACCCAGGGCAGATGCTGCCCATTTTTCGCTTAATTTCTGACCATATAAAGATGATATGTTGAACACATCTGTAGTTGGCTGAAAACCTTCCTTATCGGTCGAAATATCTTTGTCATCCAATTTCACCCACGCCAGATTTACGGTTAGGGAATTTCTCCAAAAATATTTGTCTTCCAATTTATTGGCAAAGGCATTAAAATTAAGACCTATATTACCAGAACTGTTGTTTGGCGCACCTTGTGCATACCAATTGTTGAAGTTGGAAAGACTTCCTCCAATAACACCAAAAGCACCTTTTCTCCAACCTGGAAGTGCATCCAATTGCGCTTGAATGGCATTGGCTTCTTTTTGAGCTTCGTTGGCAATGGCTTGTTTTTCTGATTTTTGAGCTTCGAGTTCTTCTTTAGTTTGTGCAAAACCAAAAGAAACGGTCAGAAGCAAAAACGCCGATAACATGATTCTTGTTTTCATAGTTACTGTTTTCATAATTTTTTAAATAAGGATGCAAAGGTAAAAGTAAGCCTCTAAATAGTAAAATCTTATCTTGGTTATTTTCGTTTGAATAGCGGTACCGATGAGCACGCTTCACCGTACATTATGGATTTTGCAAGTGGTTTTAGTTTTTGCGACAACAGGATATACGCATTGGTAGGAACAGGTTTATGTGCACAGCCTTTAATGATAAGCATTTGATCCACATAAGCATCGGTTTCTAAGTTTTGGATGATATCTTGGTAAAGGGATGTTTCCAGATCTTCCAAGCTGCCCAAAATGATTGCTTTTGCATATGGCTCCAAATGTACAGTCAGTAACATATAAGCCCACGCCGGAATAATAGCATCAACCGAACAGGTTAAAGCTACATAATGATCTTGGTATTGCGACCAATCGTGCTGTTTGACATGTTCACGAAAATCTTTTTCACGAAGTACCAATTCTTGAAACAACCAATCTTTAATATCAAAAACGGTCCGAGGTCCTTTTGGGTAATATTCTTCTAAATCTACAACCACCAATTTGCTATTGGCAACTCTGTTGATAATTTCATTTTCCATACTGCAAAATTAATTATTAATTAGTGAAACTTATTTACATATTACAAATAGTAAGTTGAAAGCATCCTACTTTTTATCTTTCTATTTGTAAAGTTTTGGGGATTTGGGTTTAGTAGCTATTGATAACCTTCAGCTTGTAATTTAAAAAGCTGTGAGTACAAACCTTGGTTTTCCATTAATTCTTCATGAGTTCCCAATTCAAGAACTTTTCCTTCTTCCAATACCAAAATCCTGTCGGCTTGTCTTACGGTACTAAAACGGTGCGAAATGATAATGCTTGTTTTTCCTTTGGTCAGGCCAATAAAACGCTGAAAAACATCACTCTCCGCTTTAGCATCCAATGCGGAGGTTGGTTCGTCAAGGATCATCACTTCGGCATCTTTCATATATGCTCTTGCCAAAGCCACTTTTTGCCATTGTCCGCCAGAAAGTTCTTGACCTTTGTAAAAACGTTTGCCGAGTTGTTGGTCATAGCCTTTTTTGAGACCTTCAACCACTTCATTGGCCAAACTTAATTGAGCGGCATTTTCAATTTTTTTCTGATTTTCTAATTCTTGAATATCTCCAATGGCAATGTTTTCTCTTATTGTAAATTCATATCTAAAAAAATCTTGGAAAATAACTCCAAAATATTGCTGATATTCATTCATTTTAAAACGGTTAATATTGATGCCATCCAACAAAATTTCTCCTGATGTAGGTTCGTAAAAACGCAACATAAGCTTGGTAAGTGTTGTTTTTCCGGCGCCGTTTTGGCCAACAAATGCCATTTTTTCGCCAGCTAAAATTTTAAAACTAACCCCTTTTAGAATTTCGGTTTCAGAATCTGGATACGAAAAATGCACGTTTTTAAACTCAAAACCAATCCTAATCTTTTCTGGTAAGGTTTGGTCTTCATCGTGTTTTGGTTGAATGGAAATGTCAATAAACTCAAAATAATCTTTGAGATATAATGAGCTTTCAGTAATTCTTGTAAATTTTGAAAAGAATTCTTGAAGATTTCGTGTTAATCGGTTGAAGGATCCTGATAAAAATGTCAATTCACCCAGAGTTATCACTCCTGAAATGACGCGATAAATGATGAAAATGTATGCGCCATAATAACTTAAAGTACCTAAAAGATTGAATACAAAGCCTAAAGAGGATCGTTTGATGGCCAGTTTTTTATTCAGGTCATAATATTCTTCTGATAAATTCTTAAATCGGTCCACGATAAAATCGGTCAGGTTAAATAGTTTTATTTCTTTGGCCGTGATATTGTTGGCACCTATAAATCGGAGATAATCCAATTCGCGACGTTCGGCGGTCCATCCTCTGGCCAAGGAATATTGTTGCTGACTAAACCAAATTTCATTAATAAATGATGGGATGATGCTCAGCACCAATAAAATAATTAAATAAGGTTCAAAGTAGATTAAACCGGCAACTAATGTAGCAATGGAAATTAAGCTTTGTACTTCTCCCAAAGCATTGGACATGAGCATAACACGTCCTGCGGTTTGTATTCTGGCGCGTTCCAATTTATCATAGAATTCGGAATCTTCGAGCAGACTAATATCTATCTGATTGGTTTTTTTAATGATTTTAACCGAAGATTTAATGGAATAAGAATCCCCCAAAAGGCTATCGGTCAAAGAAATGGCTCGACTAATCAAATCTGACAATACAATCAAACCAAACTCAATGGCCACATAAGTCCAAAGTTGTGTTAAATTGGAAACATCAATTTTGGTCTGTGTGATAATTTCGTCAATAATGAGTTTTCCAACCCACAAGATAGCTACTGGTAAAATGGAGGCAATAAGACGACAAAATGCCGATAAAAGGAATAATTTCTTATTTGTTTTCCATATTTCTTTAAAGAAACGTGGAATATATACCAAAGCACTAAACGATTTTAGAAAGCTGGTTTTTTCGTTATCCTTTAATGATTTGGGAGTAGGTCTTGCCATATTTTATATTTAAAGTATTGATTTTTAAATTACGATGTAAAATTAAAAATAAGAAATTGATGACGGAATCCGAAACTAAATTCAATGATCGTCATCAATATTCTATAAAATAAGGTGGACCTTAATAAAGTCCTAAATTATGATGGATTAAAGCATCCCCAGCTCTAGCTTTGCTTCTTCGCTCATGAGGTCTTGTGACCATGGCGGATCAAAGGTCATTTCTACTTCAGAAGATTTTACCTCATTTATGGATCGTATTTTTTCTTCAACTTCCAAAGGCAAGGATTCAGCAACAGGGCAGTTTGGTGAAGTTAAAGTCATGAGGATTTTAACATCCAAATCTTCATTGACAAAAACATCATAAATTAATCCCAGTTCATAAATATCTACTGGTATTTCTGGGTCATAAATGGTTTTTAAAACCCTTACTATTTTTTCGCCTAATGCGGCGGTGTCTATGGTTTCGCTCATTTTTTTAAATTTTAGAAGTTTAGATGTTTTTATGCTTAGTGGTATTTAAAACATCAAAACACCTTAGTTTTTAATTTAACTGTGTTTGATATGCAATAGCATACATTTTTAATTGCTTGATCATGCTTACCAAGCCATTGGCACGGGTTGGCGATAAGTGTTCTTTGAGTCCAATTTTATCAATAAAATCAGTATCGGCATCAATGATGTCTTTTGGACTTTGGTTTGAAAAAACACGTATTAAGATAGCAATAATACCTTTGGTAATGATGGCATCACTATCGGCAGTAAAGATGACTTTGTCATTTTGCATTTGGGCATTGACCCAAACTCTGCTTTGACAGCCTTTAATAAGATGTTCTTGTGTTTTATATTCATCGTCAATAAGAGGTAGGGATTTACCCAAATCGATCATGTATTGATAGCGTTCTTCCCAGTCTTCAAACATTGAAAATTCATCAATGAGTTCTTCTTGTATCGCTTTTATAGTCATTTTTAAAATTTATTCAAAGTTACAATATATCTCATCAAAATGTGCAATTTGCAGATGGATATCAATGGTTTGGTCTTTAAAAACTACTCGTTTTTTAAGTAATCGCACTCTATAAGTAATTCGTTGTTTTGATTGAGCAATTGAAGTTTCTCTTCATTTAACGTATAAGAAGAGATGTTTTTTATGGCGTCAAGAAACTTAGATTCGATGTGCGCATGGTTACAGGTCATATCGGTTGATGAAACTTCGGATATTTTTATGTTCTTATCGTTAATATCAATTTTTGCCGAAAATCGGTTGCAACTGGTATTGCCATTGATGGTGTTTTGGGACAGATCTATTTTGATAAATGGATTTCTACCAAAACTGTCCATGTCTTTAATACGAGTTACCAACCAAGATCCTTGATCTAAAAGTAAAGGTGTTTTTGATTTGTCTAGGATTTCAATCAATTTATATTTGAGCGAAGAACCATCGGCAGGCGGATTTTCAATAGTTTCAACAGCAACTTTAATTTTATAAAAATAGCCTTCTTCATAATCAAAACCTTCAATGGCGTTGTAAAAATAAGTCCAGTTAGATGTTTTATCTTCTTTAATTTGAAGACACTTCATAGGGGCAACACCCACACAATCTACTTTAGAATCGGCAATATAAATGATTTTGGTGCTACTGGTAGAACATGAAAAACAAAGTAATCCGATGATAATAGTCCATAAAGTTTTTGAAGCCATAACTATAAATTTCTCTGAATTTTGAGCTTTAAATTT
>NZ_DATJCY010000302.1:0-24391 GCF_035577925.1 Gelidibacter sp.
TATTATAGGCAAACAACTTTGTTCTTAATGATACGCCATTTTCCTTTTGGTATTGATATAAAAACTCTGCTTTTAAAGTCGCCACATCTACACTGCTTGGACATTCGCTAGCACAGGCTTTACAACTTAAGCACAAATCAAAAACCTCTTTTAATTCTTCATGGTCAAATTTATTTGCCTTTTCTGAATTGGTTAAAAATTCACGCAATGCATTTGCTCTTGCGCGCGTAGAATCTTTTTCATTGCGAGTGGCACGATAACTTGGGCACATGGTACCGCCAAATTCAGGCAGTTTTCTACAATCACCAGAGCCATTACATTTTTCTGCTGCTCTTAAAATACCTAGCGAATCTGAAAAATCAAGTAACGTTTCTATTTCGGGTTCGGTTCTATCGGATTGATATCTCAAATTTTCATCCATTGGATACGCATCGACAATTTTACCGGGATTGAAAATATTATTGGGATCAAAAGCATTTTTAATACGTTTCAACAATTGATAATTAGCCTCGCCAATCATCAAAGGAATAAATTCTGCCCGCACAATTCCATCGCCATGCTCACCACTCATGGAGCCTTGATATTTCTTGACCAAGTGTGCAACATCTGTTGTTATCTGCCTAAATAAAGCGACATCTTCACTTTTTTTAAGGTTTAGGATTGGTCGTAAATGCAATTCACCAGCACCGGCATGTGCATAATAAATGGCTTCTTGTTCATGGCTTTTCATAAGTTCTGTAAATTCTGAAATATAATTTGCCAAATCAGGTAATGCTACGGCTGTGTCTTCAATACATGCCGCCGATTTTTTATCGCCTATAATATTTCCTAAAAGACCCAATCCTGCTTTTCTTAATTCTACGGCCTTTTCAATTTCTGATCCAACAAGAACAGGATACGCATAACTCAATCCAGAATTTCTAATAGCTTGCACAAGATTATCGGCTTGATTTTGTACTTCTTCAAAGGAATTTGCGCGAACCTCGCACATCAAAATCGCTTTGGGATCTCCCACAACAAACCTCCTGTTTTCGGTTTGCGTTTTATTTTGTTTGGTACAATCCAAAACGGTTTTATCCATCATTTCGCAAGTGTAAAGATGATGTTGCATGGTGAGCTCAACACTTTGAAGGCACTTTTCGATACTTTCAAAATGAGCGGCAACCATCATGCTTTCAGTAGGAGGCAAAACATCCAGCTTTAAAGTTATCTCTGTAGTAAAAGCAAGGGTTCCTTCACTTCCTGATAATAATTTACACATATTAAAAGGTTCGGAATTACCGTTAAACACTCCACTTTTGATCAACTCATCAATGGCGTAGCCTGTATTTCTTCTGTGGATTTCAGGTTTTGGAAAATTCTCTACAATTCGGTTTTGAACGTCTTTATGCTTAAGCTCATCATAAATCGTTTTATAAATACGGCCTTCTAGTGAAGTTTGTGTTGTTTTCTGAAGAAACTCCTCTGAATTTAAATTTTCAAAAACAGCTTCACTCCCATCGCTCAACAACACCTTCATTTGTAAAATCTTATCTCTAGTAACTCCATATTGGATAGACGTTGTTCCTGATGAGTTGTTCCCGACCATACCACCAATCATACAGCGGTTGGATGTTGACGTATTGGGCCCAAAAAAAAGTCCGTAGGGTTTTAGGTAATTATTAAGCTGGTCCCTTACGACGCCAGGTTGTACGGTAACCGTTTGTTCGCGTTCATTGAAATCAAGAATTTTAGTGAAGTGTTTGGACACGTCAACCACTATGCCTTCACCCACACATTGGCCTGCTAAAGATGTACCGGCAGTACGGGGAATTAGAGAGGTTGCATTTGTTTTTGCAAAATCAATGAGCAGAATTAAATCTGCAATAGTTCTGGGATATGCAACGGCTAAAGGCAGTTTTCGATATACGGATGCATCGGTTGCATATATAGATTTCATCAGATCGTCAGTAAAAAACTCGCCTTTTAACTGGGTTTTAAGGTCTTCCATTTTCAGCATAGTATTGGTAGTCAAGTTGGTCTATAAACTTCTTATTTTCTTGTAATTTTAAGCTAAACTTAAGTGTATTATATCGATTTTAACATAAAGTTAGCGAGATTTTTCGCTACACATATGATTACAAGACGTATTTTTGTTAAAAATTTTAAAACTCAATTTATGAAAAAATTATTTTTAATTGCAATTGTCTTCGTAGGAAGCACCATGTTTATGAACGCACAAAATATTGCAGACCATGCGCTAGGTTTACGTATTGGAGATAGCGATGGTTTTGGAGCTGAAATATCTTACCAATTAGGACTTAGCCAAGACAATCGTTTAGAATTAGATTTAGGACTTCGAAGTGGTAGCAACTATGACGGATTTAAATTGGCTGGTATCTACCAATGGGTTTGGAATATTGACGGTGGCTTTAACTGGTATGCAGGACCTGGTGCTGGTCTTGGAAGTTATAGCTATAAAGTTCCAGGTCATTCCAAAGAAAATCAAACCTTTGCTTTTATTGGTGGTGATATAGGGATTGAGTATATTTTTGACATCCCTTTAATGTTGTCCTTGGATTTCAGACCTGAATTTGCTTTAGGAAACGATTTTAATGACGACTTAGGCTTTGATATAGCCCTTGGTATTAGATATAGATTTTAAGCACCTTTCTCTCTTTATCTAAGGTGATAAAAACCCATCATAATTTAGTTTTATGATGGGTTTTTTAATAGTTAAAACTATTAGTATAAACAAATTATAATCTTATAAGTAGTCACAAGTTGTCAAGGTTCTTTGATAAATGGCTTCATATTGTGGCACAACTTTATCAATTGAAAACTTAGCAGATTCTGTTCTTGCATTAGATTTAAAGGTTTTTAATCGCTCGTCATCACTCAACATATAAATTGCGTTTTTAGACATATCGTCTATATCATGCACATCACTTAAATATCCTGAAACACCATCGATATTAACCTCAGGAATGCCACCCGTATTACTTGAAATAACAGGCACCCCCGAAGCCATAGCTTCCAATGCGGCCAAACCAAAACTTTCGGTTTCGGACGGCAACAAAAACAGATCGCTAAAACAAAGAATCTTGTCTATTTCATGGCTGTTGCCAAAAAACACAACCTTATCGGCAATACCTAGTTTTTTACATAAACGTTCGGCATCAGCTTTTTCAGGGCCTTCACCCACCATCATCAATTTTGCGGGTATTTTTTTTTGAATATTATAAAATATCTCAATCACATCAGGTATTCTTTTCACTTTTCGGAAGTTACTGATATGGGTAATTATTTTTTCACTTTCTTCCGCCAAAAGCCAACGTTGACAGTCTTCAAAATGGGTTTTATGCCGGCTGAAATCAATGAAGTTTGGCACGACATCTATTTCTTTTTTGATATTGAACAAACGTATCGTATCATCTTTTAAACTTTTTGATACCGAGGTTACTGCGTCGGACTTATTAATGCTAAAGGTTACTGCAGGTTTATAAAATGGATGACTTCCAACCAACGTAATATCGGTACCATGAAGTGTAGTCACAATAGGCACATAAATGCCTTCTTCCTGCAACATTTCACGCGCCATATAAGCCGCATAAGCATGCGGAATGGCATAATGTACATGTAAAATTTCGATACCATGCAATTTGACCATATCTACCAACTTGCTTGACAAAGCCAATTCATAAGGTTGGTATAAAAACAGCGGGTATTCGGGTACGGTAACTTCATGATAATGGACATTACTTCCCAACAAATCCAAGCGCACGGGTTGGCTATAAGTAATAAAATGAATTTCATGGCCCCGTTTGGAGAGTGCCAAACCTAGCTCAGTAGCTACAACACCACTACCGCCAAAGGTTGGATAACATACAATTCCTATTTTCATTCGTTCTTTTTAATATATTAAGCGCGATAAGCTGCCTAAAACTTAAGCGCTAAACTGAAATGTGAGTGACGTATAAATGATACAGCAACGTAAACACGATATCAATAAAATCAATCCTTAAATGTCCGAAATTTTTGAATTAAAAATTACTTTTTACTCAATAATCGCTTCATAAATTAATCGTTGAATTTCGGTCCTGATGCCTTCTCTGTTCAAAATATTTTTATTTTCTTTCGGATAATTTCGATTGGAAAGAAACACATAGACTATTTCCTCTTCAGGATCTGCCCAAGCATAAGTTCCGGTAAATCCCGAATGCCCAAAACTTGATAAGGATACACAACCGCAAGTGGGCCCATTAGCACCCAATTGTGGTTTATCAAAACCAACGCCTCGCCTTACGCCACTGGCGCAATAGTAACAAAAATTAAATTTCTCAATCGTTTCTTTTTTTAAATAGCGTTTCCCTCCATAATATCCTTTTTGGAGATAAGTTTGCATAATCTTTGCTACGTCATTGGAATTACTAAAAATCCCAGCATGACCACCAACCCCATTCTGCATCGCCGCACCCATGTCATGCACATAACCTTGAATGGTTTGATATCTAAAATAATCGTCAACTTCAGTGGGCACCAATTGGCTATCACTAAAAATTGCCGACGGATTATAAGTGGTATGATTGGCTCCCAATGATTTATAAAAATGATCTTGAACCAATTGATCCAAACCTTTACCATAATAATCTTCAATATATTTTTTCAGTATAAAATAAGGAAAATCACTATACTTATATTGTAAGCGCGGCAACAAATCAGAGTCTCTTATGATTTTCTGAATGGTATCTTCATAATCAGTTCTCAAGAAAACGCCATCGGCAACTTTAATATTAAATTGTGGACTGGCTTCACTTCTATAATATTTGGGATCTAACTTTTTGGAAGCATCCAAAGTGGCTGAATAAAATGGAATCCATGGTTTTAAACGTGCGTAATGCGACAGCATTTGTTTTAGAGTGATGTTCTTTTTATTCGAATCCTTATAATCCGGTAAAATTTCAGAAAGCTTTGTATCCAAAGTTACAGCACCTCTTTCTTCCAGTTCCATCAACAATGGCAATGTTGCCAAGATTTTAGTTAGCGACGCTACATCGTACATATCATCCAAATCCACTTTTTCTTTGCCTTCATACGTATGTTTTCCAAAAGCTTTATTATAGACCACTTTTCCTTTACGTGCTACTAAAATCTGTAATCCTGGAGCGGCTTTTCGATCAATGGTAATTTTAGCCATCGAATCTAATTTTTTGAGTTTTTCAGAACTCATCCCGACCGATTCGGGAAGGCCATAACTTAAGGATTGAATGCCATTATATATAAAACCATCACCAACATTAAAATGATCACCGGCCGAAACAGGAAGTGTTCCTTTTGCAGGAATTGCTCCAAAAATAAGCTGGGCCGATTTGCGCATAGAAACCTCGCTATTTTGATAACTGACCACAATACCATCAATATTTTCAATAGATTTTAAATTGATAAGTGCATAAGGTCTGGCAAAAACATCTAAAATAATCGTATTGGTCCGTGCCATTTCATAAAGCCAAACCATTTCTTTATCCGAAAACTGATACGGTCGCCACGGATTAGCATTCGATTTATGAAACCCAACAATTACCGTGTTGTAATGTTCAAGCTTAGCTAATAGTTCATCCAATTTGGCAGCTTTGACATGATGGACTTTAGTGTATTTTCGCAATTCATTCAAATATGCCGAATTATCAATAGGATCGCCCATTTCAACGTAAGCAATCGTTTTAGTATCAAGATGTCTCAACGGTAAAATTTCCTTTTCATTCCGAACCACCGTGATCGCATTTTCCATGAGTTTTTCATAGAGCAAATCATCCTTCAACCGGTTCAAATCGGGCACAAGATTATTGATAACTATTGGACTGTAATTATTTAGGCCAACTTTATACTTGGCCATTAAAATCTTTTTTACCGAATGTTCGAGTCGTTCTTCAGTAACTTTTCCGGCATCATAAGCTTCAACAATTTTGTTAATGGCAATGGGTATATTTTCAGAAATTAAAAGCACATCGTTGCCTGCCAAAAAAGCCGCCAGATCAATATCTCCAGGTTTGCTAAAGTTGGCAACACCCTTCATTTCTAGTGCATCGGTAAAAATTAGACCTTCAAATTGCATCCGTTCTTTTAAAAGATCGGTAATAATAGCTTTTGATAATGACGATGGCGTTCCCGGATTTGGCTCCAAACTTGGCACGTTTAGATGCGCTACCATAACACTGGACAAGCCTTCTTTTATTAATTTTCGGTAAGGATATAATTCGATAGAATCTATACGTCGTTCATTAAAACCAATAGTTGGCAAGGTTTTATGGCTGTCGATATCGGTATCACCATGACCGGGAAAATGTTTGGCACTTGCCAAAACTCCAACATCTTGGATGCCTTTCATAAACGCCAAACTTTTGGCTGTCACGTTTTCACGATCTTCTCCAAAAGAACGATTTCCTATAATTGGGTTTTTAGGATTGATATTGATATCAACATCTGGCGCAAAGTTAAAATGAACACCAATGCGCTTGCAATGTTCGCCCAGTTGTCTGCCCATTTGCTCCACCAGATTATTATCGGTAATGGCACCAAGTGTCATATTATATGGAAAAGCATACGTAGAATCCAGGCGCATGCTCAAACCCCATTCGGCATCCATCCCAATCAACAATGGTACCTTAGAAATAGCCTGATATTGATTATTTAGTTTAGCCTGTTTGACCGGTCCACCGGTAGAATAAATTATACCTCCAATCTCATTGGTATTAATTAATCTTGCCACTTCGGCTTCATTTGCTTTATTGCCGTTTGAAACCGCTCTGACCATAAAAAGTTGACCAACACGTTGCCTAACATCCATTTGGTCATAGATACTATCCACCCATTTTTTTTGGGCCATTTGATCCTTTGCCAAAAGCGGATTTGAAATTTCTTGTGCCGAAGAATGAAAAATAAAACAACTAAAAAGAATGAGGGAAAAAATAAAACGCATAAAAATGAGAGTGCTTTTTGAGAGTTTAAATTTGAATTAAAATAGAAACTGCAAAATAGCGTTTTTAGCTCGAAGCCAACAGCATTTTATGATAGTTTTATAATGAAGATGAAATACTCTGAACTGTTAAAAGTCCTAGCTCAAAAACCGACTGTGCCAACTTTCGCTAGCAGGAACTTCCCAACTTTCATTAAATTCCATGATCGTATTCACCAAATTATTAAAGACGATGGTGTTTTTTGAAACCGCTTTGTCTTTGGCCATTTTCTTAAAATCAACTAAGGTTTTGTAAGCTATAAAATCACCTTGCTTATAGGACACATTCATTTTGTCCAATAAATCAACGTTATATTCTTTCTCCAATTGTTGGATAAATTGAACCGACGCATCAATACTACATCCAGTAGCCGAATTTAAATTTTGATTTAGGGCAATAACTATAAATCGTTTGTACTTAATAATATATCCAGCCTGTAAATCACTGCCGTGAGCAGCCCAGTTAGTTAAAAAAACATCTAACTTAGATTCTATTTCTTCGATTTCTTTATCACTAAACGAACGGTTGGCTTGGTAAATCCAAACTCTAGAGTCTTCTGGTAAGGTATTAAAATCAACTAGCATGCTATTTTTTTTATTCTATTAAATCTATTTGTCTATCATGGTATCCTAATAAATAAAGGACACCGTCCAATCCTATACTTGATATGGCACTTTTAGCGTTATTTTTCACTGTAGGTTTTGCATGAAATGCAATCCCCAAACCTGCAAGATTAATCATCGGTAAATCATTGGCTCCATCGCCAACAGCAATGGTCTGTGCAATATCAATACCTTCTTTTTCTGCAATTTCCCTAAGGTACACAGCTTTTTTCTCGCCATCAACAATTTCACCAAGATGTTTGCCGGTCAGCTTCCCATCCTTTATTTCCAGTTGATTGGCATAAACGTAATCAATTCCTAATTCTTTTTGTAAATAGTGTCCAAAATAAGTGAATCCACCCGATAAAATAGCGGTTTTAAATCCGTATTGTTTTAAAGTACTGATCAATCGTCTTGCACCTTTTGTAATCGGAAGATTTATTGCAACATCGTGTAAAACATCTTCACTCAAACCTTCCAACAATTTCATTCTGCGCACAAAACTCTCACTAAAATCAATTTCGCCATTCATCGCCGATTCCGTAATGGCCTTGACTTCATCACCAACACCTGCCAGTTCGGCCAATTTGTCAATGACTTCCGCCTGAATCAAAGTGGAATCCATATCAAAACATACCAAACGTCGGTTTCGTCTATATATATTATCTTCCTGAAAAGCGATATCCACGCCAGTATCGTGCGAAATCTGCATAAATTTTGACGTTAATTCGGCTTTGTTGTCAATTTTTCCTCGGATAGATAATTCAATCGATGCCCTTGGATAATCGTCTTCCTTAACAAGAGATATTCTACCCGTTAACCTTTTAATGGCATCAATATTTAAATTTCTCTCTGAAATCACAGCGGTGACCTTAGTAATCTGTTCGGCGGTTAATTTTTCACCTAAAATGGTAATTATATAACGATCCTTCCCTTGATTGCCAACCCATTTTTCATAATCTTCTGATGCGATAGGCTTAAATTTTGCTTTCACACCAAGCTCATAGGCTTTAAATAATAGATCCTTTAAAACGGCTTCTGATTTGTGACCAGATTCAATTTCGAACAAAAATCCTAAGGAAAGTGTTTCGTGGATATTAGCCTGGCCAATATCTAAAATTTTAGCGTCATAATGTGCTAAAACGTTAGTTAAACCAGATGTCAATCCGGGTTTGTCCTGACCCGAAATGTTCAATAAAAATATATCTTTCGCCATTATAAATCCTGCGCATTTGCAATCAACTCAGCAATGTCCATCACCAAAGTTTGACCTTCTCTATCTTTGGCTTTCACCCCATCAGTCATCATGGTATTACAAAACGGACAGCCAGTTGCTACAATATCAGCTTTAACTTCGATGGCTTCTTCGGTACGCGCCACATTGATTTCCTTATCGCCCTTTTCGGCATCTTTAAACATCTGTGCGCCACCGGCACCACAACAAAGACCGCGCGATTTGCAACTTTTCATTTCTACCAATTCGGCATCCAACTTCCGTATCAAATCTCTTGGTGCTTCATAGATATTATTGCCACGCCCCAAATAACAAGGGTCATGAAATGTGATGCGTTTACCTTTAAACTGTCCGCCTTCAATGGTTAAACGGCCTTCTTCCAAAAGCGATTTAAGAAATGTCGTATGGTGCATGATGTCATAATTGCCACCAAGTCCCGGATATTCATTTTTAATGGTATTGAAACAATGCGGACAAGCGGTAACTATTTTTTTGATTTCATAACCATTGAGCACTTCAATATTAGTAACGGCTTGCATTTGGAAAAGAAATTCATTTCCTGCACGTTTTGCGGGATCTCCAGTACAACTTTCTTCCGTTCCCAAAACAGCAAAATCGACATTGGCACTGTTTAATAATTTAACGAAAGCCTTGGTTATTTTTTTAGCGCGATCATCAAAACTTCCAGAGCAACCTACCCAAAAAAGTACTTCTGGACGTTTGCCTTCTGCTATATATTCTGCCATGGTTGGCACTTTCAATGTATTACTCATGAGTATTGGTTTGTTAGTTGGGGAGTTTTTAGCTTAATAGTTTATCTATAAAACTTTTAAGATTTAAACTCCAAGTTCTTACTCTATTTTATAAAACTTGAATTCTACTTTAAATTTGATATTCTCAAATTTAATATCAACTCAATATGATATTCAGATCATTAATTCTCGTTTTTCCAGTTTAATCGATCCATTTGATTATAAGGCCATGGTGCTCCGTTATTTTCAATATTGGCCATCATATTATTAAGTTCCAATGGTGCGGCCGATTGCTCCATCACCAAATAACGACGCATATCCATAATAATAGACATCGGGTCAATACTTACAGGGCAAGCCTCCACACAGGCGTTACATGTAGTACACGCCCACAGTTCTTCGCGTGTAATATAATCGTCCAACAACTGTTTGCCATCTTCTTTAAATACACCGTTATTGGTATCGATATTTCTGCCAACTTCTTCTAATCGGTCCCTGGTATCCATCATGATTTTACGTGGTGACAGTTTTTTACCGGTTCGGTTGGCCGGGCATTCACTTGTGCAACGTCCGCATTCTGTACACGTATAGGCGTTGAGCAATTGCACCCAACTTAAATCCTGCACATCACTTGCTCCAAATTTTGCAGGAGCATCCGTGTTTTCTGGTTGTGCCGCAAAAGGATCGACATTCGGGTCCATCATCATTTTGACCTCATTGGTCACCGCTTCCAAATTATCAAATTCACCTTTAGGCTTCACTTTCCCAAAATAGGTATTAGGAAACGCCAGAAGGATATGCAAATGCTTAGAAAAATAAAGATAATTTAAGAATCCTAAAATCCCTATAATATGCAGCCACCAAGCACCACGTTCAATATAATGTATAGTACTTTCTGAAAAACCACTAAATAATGGTGTAAGATATTGACTGATGACGTTGCCGTTATCCATAGCCTGAAACCTTAAATCGGTTGCATTCATTAATAAAAACAAAAGCATCAAAACCATTTCGATATACAAAATATTATTGGCATCATTTTTTGGCCAACTGGTCATTTCGCTAGACCAAAACCGTTTGATTCTAATAATATTTCGTCTGATCCAAAAAACAATAACCGCTACGAAGACCAAAAGTCCGAGAATTTCAAAAGTTCCGATTAGAAATCCATAAAGCGGAGCCGGTAAAATGCTCATAAACAAACGATGATCATCATAAAGAATTCCCGAAAACAATCCATCAAGAATAATTTCTACAACCTCAATGTTGATAATGATAAATCCGAGATAGACAATAATATGCAAGAAACCAGAAACTGGCCTGACGACCATTTTACTTTGGCCCAGTGCGATCATTGCCATGTTTTTCCAGCGTTGTGAGGTATTATCGCTCACATCAACATCATGGCCTAGTTTAATATTACGTATTAATTTTTTTACATTTTTTGTAAAAAAACCAACGCCAGCTATTAAAATTATGGCAAATAGGATATTTGGAATATAGTTCATTGTTGGTCGGTTAGTTAGTTATTGCTAATTGATTTCTATTTCTATATCATTATTTTGGGGCTGTGTTTTTTCGTCTTCTATAATATTGCCTTCTGCATCAAATTGCTTTGGTTTTTTTCCAAATACAGAAAAATGCACATAGCGTTTGGGGTTCAGTTTAAAATCTTGAAGCAACTGTTCCAGTTGTAAGGAGGCTCCTTCCAAATTAGTATATAACTTATCATCGACAAGTAATTTGCCAAGCGTTCCCTTCCCTTCTTTTACATCGGTCATAAGCGTGTTAACTTCTTGCAGCGTCTGATCGAGTTTAGCAACTGTTTCCGATAGCTCAACTTCTTTAAAATCGGTAGTAATTTGTGCTAAATTGCTGGACAAAACATCAAAATTACCAATGGCAGAGGTTAACGCCGCATCATTTTTAACCACCAATCTGCTCATAGCATCGGCCATAGCCTTAAACGAAACAATAGTTTTGTTGAGTTCTGCAATTGCGGCTTTTAGCCCGTCATCATCTTCACTAGCGATCAAGCTGTTAAAATTATTCATCAACGAATCTGCTGTTTTCAAAGTAACGTCCAAATTACCGCTAATACCTGAAAAATTCTTTGTTAAACTGGTAATAAGACCTTCTTCAATTTCCGATTCCAAGAAATCACCGTCTTTAGCCAATTCTGGCCCGGGCATTGGTACAATGGCCAACGCATTGCCGCCCATAAGACCAGTTTCATACATTCTGATCTTACTGTTTTTAGAAAATTTCACATCGCCAGTAACTATGATATCAACAATGGTTTTTCCTGTTTTATCATCGTAGGTAATTTTGTCAATTTTACCGATTTGATTTCCTTTAATGGTTACTAAAGAAGAGGAACTCAGGGCGTTATAATCAAATTGTGTTTGATACCTATTGTGTTTTTGAAGGATGTTTAGACCTTTCAAATAATTAAAGGTAAATATCATAAGGAGCACACCTGATATTACCAATATTGCAGTTTTAATTTCTCTTGATATTTTCAATGTTTTAAGATTTAATTGCAAACAAAATTAGGCATAAAAATATTAAGAATCTTTTTAATTTGACGCAGAATTTACAGCGTCAGATAGCTTAACACGCTTTCCGTTTTGATAGGCCACGATAAATGAATCACGGTAACCTTTTGACTTGGCGGCTTCTGCCATTTTTTTTATTTCATTATAATCGGAGGTATTCCCACAGAAATAGCGAAATATTTTTCCCTCTTTTTCCATTGAAATATTTTTTAAACCTTTAAAGTTATAAGATTTTGGTTCAATCTTGTTTGAGCTTGCAGCAAGTTGAATTTTAAAGACGGTATTAGGATAAAGTTTTTCGGCAGTGTTATTGGACACGTCTTCAACGTCTACCGTTTCATTAACAGTATCAATATTGGAGTAATCATTATAAACATTTTGCCCTATGTTTCTATCCAACTTCATCTTATAATCCATTATACCTTTATATATAGATAAAGAGACTTCACCTTGGCCTTTTGCCGAATTGAGGTATACACCTTCGGGTTTATAGGTCAAGAATCCTGTTTCTACCAGAACACTTGGCATATATGTGCTGTGCAATACCCAAAACCCGGCTTGTTTGACACCGCGATCTACGCGATTTAATGTTTTTGCAAAATTATCTTGTATTAAACGCGCTAACTGTGTGCTTTGGTCCAAATATTCTTCTTGCATTAAGGTAAGTCCAATAAACGATTCTGGAGAATTGGGATCAAAACCTTCATAATGGCTTTTATAATCGTCTTCCAAGAAAATAACCTCGTTTTCCTTTTTGGCAATTTCAAAGTTGCGTTGGTTTTCATGCAGTCCCAAAACAAAGGTTTCCGTCCCGTGAGCACTAGAATGGTGGGAGTTGCAATGAATGGACACAAATAAATCGGCATTGGCATTATTTGCAATTTTCGCACGATCTCTTAAAGGAATAAAAACATCCGTTTTACGGGTATAGATCACTTTAATATTAGGATGTTTTTCTAATGATTTTCCAACGGCCAAAACGATGTTAAGTGCAATTTCTTTTTCTTTAAAACCATTCCCAACATTCCCGGGATCGTTGCCACCATGTCCGGCATCCAAAACCACTACAAACTTGTCTGTATTTTTTTGAAAGGCATAAAATGGAGTTGAAAAACTTACAAACAAAAAACTAAAAAATACGAAAATATAAGGTAAATGCGTTCTCATAAAGGTCTTAACGGATAAAAAGCTTGGTTTATTTTAATTTTTAAAATTTGAATGAATAGTCATTAATCACAAAAAAATATATGTAATTTTGACTTTTCAAAAACCTGGCCATACTTTTACAAAAATACACTTAAAAGCATTGCGTACAAAAAGCTTTCATATACTTTTTATTCTGAGTTTTACAGTGTTTGTCAACACTTTGGGTTACTCCCAAGAAATTCCTAAAAAACAAGTTACTATATTACCAGTTACGAAAAGTGATAGTATGAAGGTGGCTGTAGCTGTTGATTCTGTACTTTTGCCAACCACCAACTTAAAAGCAACCGATAGCATCACGCAAGATACCATCCCAAAACAAAAAGAGTTTTTGACCGATAAAGTCAACTATAAAGCTAAAGATTATGTAAGGCTTAATGAACGCTTAAAACAAACGACCTTATACAATGAAGCCGAAGTGTACTATGAAGACATGGAAATTAAGGCTGGGATTATAGTTATTGATCACAATAAAAACTTGGTTTACGCTGGTCGGTTAAAAGATACGGCAGGCGTTTACACACAAGCACCAACTTTTAAACAAGGTGCCAATCTGGTTGAGCCAGATTCCATTATTTTTAATACCGATACCAAAAAAGCGCTGATATTCAACTCTAGAACCGAACAAAGTGGCGGATATATCATTGCCGATATCACCAAAAAAGAAAACGATTCGGTGTATTTTATCAATCGTGGGAAATTTACGACCTCAGAGAACCAAGAAGATCCGGAGTTTTATTTTTTAATGCGCAAAGCAAAAATTGTTCCCAATAAAAAAGTCGTTACAGGATTGACCAATATGTTTATCTATGATGTCCCAACACCTATTGGTTTGCCTTTCGCCTATTTTCCGCTCACCCAAAAGCAAACATCGGGCATCCTCTTCCCTACTTTCGGTCAAGATAGCCGGCGGGGTTATAATTTGCAAAACGGAGGCTACTATTTTGCCATTAGTGATTATGCCGATTTGGCGGTTTATGGTGATTACTACACTAATGGGAGCTACGGATTGCGAGGAGAAACCAATTATGCGTGGCGCTATAAATTTAGAGGGAATTTTGGAGTGCGCTTTGAAAGCCTGATTGATAGTGAACGTGGATTCCCGGATTATTCAAAATCATCCATCTATAACATAAGGTGGTCGCATTCGCAAGATTCAAAAGCCAATCCTAGTTCGCGGTTTTCGGCATCCGTTAACCTTGGTAGCAGTAAGTATTATCAAGAGTCGGTCAATCAAATGAATGCCTCTAACTTTTTGAACAATACCTTATCCTCATCCGTATCTTATTCTAAAGCTTTTGTTGGCGAACCTCAAGTCAATATCAGCCTAACTGCAACGCATTCACAAAATACCAGAACGCAACAAATAGATATGACGCTTCCAACTTTTCAAGGTAGCATGAGCAGGATTTATCCTTTTGCTCCTAAAGTTGGCACCAAAAAGGGAATTATAGACAATATCAACTTTCAGTATAATGTGAATGCACAGAACAGGATAAGAACTACAGATTCACTGTTTTTTAAAAAGGAGATGTTTGAGGATGCCCGAGTTGGCTTTCAGCATAGCATTCCTATTTCAACCAACTTTAAGGTATTTAAACACTTTAGCGTTAGCGCAAGTACAAATTTTCAGGAAAACTGGACGCTCAACACCATCGAAAAGTACTATGATGAAGATGAAAATAAGGTATTGAAACGCGATCTGACGGGTTTTGACAGTTTTAGAACTTATAATTTCAGCACCAGTATTGGGACAACAATTTATGGAATGTTCAATTTTCAAAAACCTGGAAAAGACACTAAAATCAAGGCCTTAAGGCATATTATGAGACCTTCCATAAGTTATAATATCAATCCAGCATTTGATGATTATTATGACAGCTTTGATTATATTACTGCGAATGGCGATTTAACGCGTGCCGAATACAGCCGATTTGAAGAATCTATTTATGGTGCGCCAAACAAAAATTTTTCCAGCTCAATGGGTATTTCCCTGGGCAATAATTTTGAAGCCAAAGTAAGGGATCGGGATTCGACCAAAACTGATCCTAAAAAAATTGTATTGATCAATAACCTCAACTTTTCGACTTCTCATAATTTTGCCGGCGATTCCTTGCGATGGAGCCCCTTAAGAGTTTCTGGTGGCACGCAGCTTTTGGACAACAAGATGAACATCAATTTTGGGATGACCTTAGATCCGTACGCGCTAGATAACAATAACCGACGTATAGATAAATTCAACATCTCCAATGGTGGCAATTTATTTAGATTGACATCGGCCAGCATGAACTTGAGCTATTCATTGAGCAGCTCCAACTCTAAAGGCAAAAAGGAGTCTGACGAACGTGCACGAGAAGAATCGAGACGAAGTGGCGGACGTGACGACGACTTATTTGGCGTATCAGAAAACTTTGCCGATCAACGTTTAGGTGACGAAGATAAATCTGAAGAAAAGAAAATCAGTTCCGAGTTCTACAATTATAGTCTTCCATGGAGCTTAAGGGTAGCTTGGGCAGTAAACTATTCCAACAATGCGCGTCAAAACGAAATATCGTCAAACTCATTGATGTTTTCAGGAGATATTGATTTATCACCTCGTTGGAAAGTTGGCGCATCATCGGGATATGATTTTAAAAACCAGGGATTTACCTACACACAGCTTAGGTTTGAACGCGATTTATTAAGCTGGCGAATGAATTTTAGCATCATCCCCTTTAGCGAACGTAGTTCATGGAACTTTTTTATCGGAATCAAATCCAACTTGCTAAAAGATATTAAATACGATAAACGACGTGAACCGGACAAACGTTTAAGGTAATATAATTTATAAATTGTCTGGGAAAATTTAATCGCAGACCAATCATTAAAAAACACAACTATCATGAAAACAATTATTAACACACCCAATGCTCCAGCACCAATTGGCCCTTATAACCAAGCGGTTTTAAGTGGAAACACATTATATATCTCTGGACAGATTGCGTTTGACCCAAAGACCAATGAATTAGTCCTTGACTCTATTGCTGCTGAAACTACTCGGGTTATGGAAAATCTGAAAGCCGTTTTGGCCGCTGCAAACATGACTTTTGAAAATGTTGTGAAATCGACTATTTTCATTAGTGATATGAACCAGTTTGGAGAAATAAATTCGGTGTATGGCACTTATTTTAATACCGAAACTGCACCAGCAAGAGAAACCGTTGAAGTAGCAAACTTACCTAAGTTTGTCAACGTAGAAATCAGTATGATTGCGGTAAAGTAATCAAGAAACCAAAAGAACAACATCCTCTATTTTTTTTAAAATAGAGGATGTTCTGTTTATATAGGCCATCAACAGATATTTTTCTTTTAACAAAACCCAAAAACACAAGAAATTGGACAAACATGAGCAATATCATTTCATAACTGAATTTATCCCTATAATTTTGAATTGCTTTTAATTAGGATCATTTACTATGAAAAATATACTCTTGCCAACGGACTTTTCCGAAAACTCATGGAATGCCATCGCGTATGCCCTAAAGTTTTTTGACAAAACAGCATGTACGTTTTATTTGTTACATGTTAATTCTCTGAGTTTCTTAGCACTAAACAATTCTGCATACGTTCCTGATAAAGAATTTATTGAAAACACGTTTACCAAACCTGCCAAAAAGCAATTAAAAACACTTTTAAAACGTATTTCGACCGAATTTGAAGAAAATAAAAACCATCACTTTTTTACATTAACAGATTATAATTTTTTTGTCGAATCCGTTAGAAACCATGTTCTGGAAAAGAAAATCGATATGATTGTCATGGGTACAAAAGGTGCCAGTGGATTGAAAAAAGTAATTGTAGGAAGCAACGCTGCAGATGTTATAAAAAAGGTAAAATGCCCAACCTTGGTTGTTCCAGAAGATGCCAATTTTACCGACTTACATGAAATTGCGTTCCCTACAGATTATCTATTGACCTACGGCGTAGCTTTGTTGAAGCCACTTTATAATATTTTGGACATTCATAACTCGAGCTTACAGGTGGTTCATATTACCAAAAAAACTGCCGAACTGAGCATTGACCAACAGGACAACAAAGATCTGTTGAATGAATATTTTAATAAATTCAGAATAAAATTCTACAATCTTTCTAATAAAAATGTTGAAGCTGCCATTGAGTGTTTTGTACAAAGTAGAGATATCAAAATGATGGCTATGGTTGCAAAAAACCTCAACTACTTTCAGCGAATTTTATTTCATTCAAAAATTGAAGAAATTACGTATCATACGCACATTCCATTTTTGGTGATGCACGATACGATGGTATAGAAAAACACCTATTTTAACCTATTTTTTATGACAGAACACTTCAGGGAGAACATTTTTTTATCAAAATACGATGCTAATCGTCTTTTTTAAATGGCAATCTTAAGAGCCTGTTTAAATTTTAGTGAAACTATTTATTTTAGAAAGTGTTTGTATTTCTTAGTTGTCTTTTAATGTTATTTTGAGCATCTTTTAGCCTTAGATTACTTGATTTAGCGTGCTAAATCTGCATTATCAAAACTAAAATCTATCTAAAAACAACTATAAAAATTCAAACTGCAATCCTTAAATATGCTATAAATAAGTTCAAATCAATTATTTATACTCTTAAATATGACATATATCATGCTTTAAATCATTTTTAATCATTAAATTTATAATTAATCCTATAAAAAAACAGCGTTATGATTTCCATTCTATTTCCTACAGATTTTTCCGATAATTCAATGAATGCCATTAAGTATGCGTTGGAGTTTTTTAAATATGAAAATGCTTGTTTTTACTTCATGAACACGTATCAAAGAGATTTTTATGATCATAAAGATCTCGTTTCACGTGAGGTTTATGATGATATTTTGGAACAGGTAAAAAATGAATCAGAAGCAAAATTGGCAAATTTGTTGAAAACAGTCCATGAGATATCTCCAAATCCGAGATTTCGATACCGCACTATTTCGGCATTCAATTCGCTGGTTGAAGAAGCCAATCGGATTGTCAATGACAAAAACATCGATTTGATCGTCATGGGCACCAAAGGCAATTCTGACGATCGGAATATACTATTTGGCAGCCAAACCTTTCAGGTGTTAAAATATGTAGAATGTCCTGTTTTGGCCATACCAGCCAATTATACCAATACGCAACCAAAACGTATGATGTTTCCAACCGATTATATGATTCCTTATAAACGAAGAGAATTGAAATTGGTGTGTGATTTGGCAGGATCTTACCGCAGTGTCGTGGATGTAGTCCATGTTTCAAAAAGCGATAAACTATCCATTCGGCAAGAAGATAACCAAGCGTTCATTAAAGAAACGATTTGTAGAACCGAAATCAACTTTTATACCTTACACGAAAAAAATGTCGCCAAGGCCATCAAGGATTATATCCACGAAAATGAAATTGATATGCTGATTATGGTAAATACGCATTCGTCATTTTTAGAAAATGTATTATTTCCTTCAACACTCGATAAAGTAAGTTTGGACCTCGACATTCCGCTATTGGCCATGCAAAATTCAACACGTTCATTATAACCATCAAAAGCCCAAGATGATGAAAAACATATTATTGCCCACAGATTTTTCCGAAAACTCTTGGAATGCCATCAAATATGCCATTCAGTTTTTTAAACATGAGCAATGTACCTTTCATCTGTTCAATGCCTACACGCCTCCTGTTTATGATTTCACGTATATGCTTTTGGATAGCCCGGCGCAATTTGGTATTCAGGATCCGGTTAGAGAAATTTCCAAGGAGCAATTAAGTCAATTGCATGTACGTATTTTAAATGAGCTGGGCATAAATACCAACCATAAATTTGAAACGATTGCCAGATTTGACACCTTAATTTCAGGCATTCATGAACTGATTGAAGAACGTCAGATCGACCTGATAATCATGGGAACCAAAGGAGCCACAGGTGCCAAAACCATTCTGTTTGGCTCTAATACCGTTCAGGTTTTTAAGGATGTTAAATGTCCTATTATGGCCATTCCTTCAGGTTTTGAATATGTTACACCGCATGACATCTTGTTCCCAACAGATTTTAACAGAGCGTATACCAATAAGGAAATCAATATGTTAACCAATATTTCACGGATGTTTGATGCTCATATTTATATAATGCACATCAATTTAAAAGATGATTTAAGTGAAGTGCAGCAAAACAATATGCGCCATCTTCAAAACCACTTCACTAATGTTGAACACACTTTTCATTGGATGGACAAAACAGATACAAAATCAGAAGAAATCAATGAGTTTGTTGACGAATTTAAAATCAACCTTCTGGTTATGGTCAATTACAAACACAGCTTTATTGAAAGCATTATTAAAGAACCGGTCATCAAAAAAATTGGATTTAAACCAACCGTTCCATTTTTAGTGATTCCGGAATAAAGAATTCGTCTTAAAAATCTAATTAATATCATACAATAAACCCTACCAATGAAACGAAAAATATTGTTGCCAACCGATTTTTCGGAAAATGCTTCAAAAGCAATAACGTATGCTTTGGAGCTATATAAGGACCAAAAATGTTTGTTTTACCTTTTAAATGTATTTCATATCAAAGCAACAAATATTGAAAGCTTAATGGCCATGGAACCTGGCAGTGAATTGTTTGAAGCTACCAAGAAAAAATCCGAAATGGGATTGCACCAGTTATTAAACACGTTTGCATTTGGCGATAACGGGAACCCAAATCATAGTTTTCAGGTTATTTCTGTTTTTAGCGAGCCTTTAAAAGCTATTAAAAGTGTTGTTGAAGAAAAGGATATTGAGCTTATTGTTATGGGAACACGCGGCCAAACCAACGAAAAACGTAAATTTTACGGAAGTGTAGCTACCCAAGTTATGGATAAAATTAATAATTGCCCCATAATCGTGGTTCCACAATTGGCCAAAAAGCAACTTCCAAAAGAGATTGTTTTTCCAACAGGATTTAAAAATCCCATTAAAAAAAACCGATTATCATATTTGATTGAAATCGCTAAAATATGCAATGCCTCTATAAAAATATTGCATGTATCTGAAGATGGATTATTGGACGAAAAACAAACGACCAATAAAATATTGCTCGATGAATATTTTGAAGAGGTTAACCATTCTTTTCACTTTTTGAGCAATCTCTCTGTTCCGTCGGCCATTCACTGTTTTGTTGAAAGCAGAGAGAGCGATATGGTTGCATTTATCAACAAAAAACATTCATTTTTTGAAAGCGTTCTTAACCAGCCGTTGGTCAAAGGTATTGCATACCATTCCAAAGTGCCAATTTTGGTAATCCACGAATAACTGCCATACAGCTCATAGTTTATGTAGAAATTCCGGACTAATTGTTTTAATGTTTTAACAACTCCAAATCTGCCAAACGTCTGGAATTTCTACTTTTTTAAAAGAATTGAATCTTCTTAATTCTGTACTGCAGGTGTCACCATAATATGTGAGCGGTGCGTATCCGCATCCATCAACCAAGGCATTCCCGGTGCTTGTGGTTTGGTAGGCAATCCAGTTTCTAGAGCCGTCATATAAGGTTTGTAAAAGGCATATCTTATTCTACTGCTTTTTAAGACGCCACTTTCAAAATCGTGTTCCTCCTTTTTGGCGGTAACCACATATACCGCAGCTGGTGTTTTTGGCATCGCCAAGGTTCCGGCATCAATTTCTGCTTTCCGGATCTCCCGTTTTTCAACTTCTGTTTTCCCTTCGGCAATCAGTTCCCGACCGCGCTGCATATAAGGCTCCAGTTGATTACTGTAGCACGATACGCTAATGCCATTTCTGTTGGGATCACTGGCCAGACAAACCATTTCGTTAGTTCCTTCCCGTAAGGTAATGAGTTGGCCTTTTTGATCATATCCCAAAATTTTTGCACCTTCTTGATACATTTCTGGACAGGCATAAAGTGCAGTTTTAATTTGGCTTTCGGCCGATGGAATTTGCGATTGGCCAACCGTCAATGAAAAACAAAACATGGCCGATAATAAAACGAAATACTTCATAAGGTTGTTTTTTAAAATAGACGTATGAAGTTACAAAAATTAATGGCAATGCGAAGCGATTGATAAATTTAGATCAACTTTTTAGAATAAAATTTTCGAAACATATTTCTTTTCATTGTTGTCCTATTAAAATTCGATGATCTAGTAAAAATCAGACCAATAAAGACTTTTGTAGAATTTCTTAAAAATGACCTTCCTTTTCAGTTAGTTTTGGAAAAAAATCGAAATAGCATAACTTCTTTTTACTTTAAATTTTTAAAGCCGCAATTTTAATGCTTTACGCTTTAGTCTAGGTTCTTATTTCTTATAGCGCAGCGGTCTTGTATCTTTTATCACACAATATTGATGTCTTTTATAAGAATTGAATTGACCTGTACAATTTCATTATAAACAACTCCATTTTACAGATGTTTTCCTGATAAAATCCCAGACATTTAATTAAACCACACTGCATAACCTTCGCGGCGCAGCTCCAATGCAATTTCCTTTTCGGCTTCCAAGCCTTCTGCTCTTGTCAAAAATGGATCGATATGAAGGTACAAACTAGGTCTCAAATAAAGTCCATATTTTTCAACAATATTGGCCGATAATTTGTGCCCTTTATTGTTTCTGTAGCCAGTTTTATGCTGTTCAAAACGTTGCTTGGGCGTTTTGCTGGTCATACCAACATATAGGCATTGCAATACCCCATTAAATTGAGGATTTGCATTTCTAAACTTAGCGTTTTCAGTAAAAACACGTTTAGAAAGTTCAATGACATATATGGTATAAAGGGTTTTTGCCATTTTTTATATTTGATATTACACCCATTAAAAACGTATTTGTTTAATTATTTATGAATTTAAACGCGAATTGACCTTGCAAAAAATCAATATTTTATGAGAAAAAACTCTTGATAAAATTCTTGACCAAAATCATAATTTACAAACCTACCGAATATAATCTTTAAAATACGGTTACCTATTTTATAACCAGAATTCCATTTTAAAAAATTTAATAAAAATGGTTTTCCATTCGAATTATTCACTTTTTTTTAAAGTTATACATACCGTTTTTTACTTGAAATGGTTGCCTCAAACCCCTCTTGTTTTCATGGTCTTATCTAGCATTTATTTTGAATTTCAAAGTCAAGATTTCAATCGTTTTTAACCGATTGTTGATAACCATTTAACAACAATCTGGTAGCTCGATCAAAAGTCATAAATAAATTTAACATCTTTACACTCGATATTTTTCTTAATTATTTAGTCCTTATTCCATGCAAATTACCCACGTTATTAAAAGAGATTTTCGCACAGATATCTTTCATTTACAGAAAATTACAGATGCGATTTTAAAAGCGATGACCGCTGCAAACCACGGCGGAGTTGAAGATGCACAACGCATTTCTGAAATGGTTTATGCGGCACTTCTTGAGAGAAAGAAGTTAGATGTCAATTATATTCCTACGGTAGAAGAGGTTCAGGATTTTGTTGAAACCAAATTGATGGAATCCGGATTTTTTGATGTGGCAAAAGGATACATCCTTTACCGAAATCAACAAACCCAAAAACGAAAACTGAACATTTTTGAAAAACGCATCAATTTAAAGCCTTACGAGTATCCTGCACTTTATGAATATGTGCCGGCCATTAGACACTCGTATTGGATCCACACCGAATTTAACTTTACGAGCGACATCCAGGATTTTAAAACCCGTTTGACAGAAGTAGAACGATCGGCCATAAAAAACACCATGCTTGCCATTTCGCAAATAGAAGTTGCCGTAAAGAGTTTTTGGGGTGATATCTATCACCGCATGCCAAAACCTGAAATTGGATCAGTAGGCGCCACTTTTGCCGAAAGTGAAGTAAGACATCATGATGCGTATTCACACCTTCTCGAAATATTAGGCCTTAATGAAGAGTTTCTGGATTTAAAAAAGAAACCAGCCATCATGATGCGCGTCCAATATTTGGAAACCGCTTTAAAAAATGCAAAAAGTGAAAATAACAAGGAATATGCAGAGTCTATTTTGCTGTTTTCATTATTCATCGAACACGTTTCTCTATTTTCCCAATTTTTGATTATCATGGCCTTTAACAAGCATAAAAATATGCTGAAAGGAATTTCTAACGTTGTGGAAGCCACCTCTAAGGAAGAGCAAATCCATGGTGATTTTGGTATTGATATCATCAAGATCATCAAAGATGAAAATCCAGAGTGGTTTGATGACAATTACAACCTCATGATCCAAGAAATGTGCAAGGAAGCATTTATTGCCGAGAGCAGAATTGTAGATTGGATTTTTGAAGACGGCGAGTTGGATTTCTTACCAAAAGCCGTTGTGAATGAATTTATCAAAAACCGCTTCAACAACTCGCTTGTCAGTATAGGCGTAGCTAAAGTATTTGAAGTCGATGAAAGCCTTGTAGCACAAACCGAGTGGTTTGATGACGAAATTATCGGTACCAAACACGGCGATTTTTTCGTAAAACGCTCCATCAATTATAGCAAAAGAACACAAAGTATAACCAGTGATGACCTATTTTAAATGAACACTAAAATCCATACCCTCGACACACAAACAACAAAAACAATTTCTGAAGCAGACCACCTTTTAAACGCTCGAAAAGAGGCGCTTCACACTAAAGAAGAAACAGAAACCAAAGGTTTTGAATGGCTCAATAACTTTAGCCGAGATTTTTTGGCCTCAGGATATTTGACGCCAGGTGTTACTGCCGAAGTTCGAATTCGTGAAATTGCAGATAGAGCTGAAAATATACTGGGAATTCCGGGATACGCAGATAAGTTTTACGGCTATATGTCGCAAGGCTTTTTCTCATTGGCCTCACCGGTTTGGTCCAATTTTGGTAAAAAGAGAGGACTTCCTATCAGTTGTTTTGGGTCGCATATTGGTGATGATATGGGAAATATTCTATATACCCAATCTGAAGTAGGTATGATGTCCAAACTTGGTGGTGGTACTTCGGGATATTTTGGTAAAATCCGCCATCGTGGTGCTGAGGTTAAAAATAACGGACA
>NZ_DATJCY010000303.1:0-1807 GCF_035577925.1 Gelidibacter sp.
AAAAAATAATATTTTTTAAATTCTGGAATTCAACAGAATTTAAATATTTCTTTTGTTCATTTAGGGCGTCAACATTTTTAGGGTAATATTGATAAGCTATTTTTCTTAAAGTATTTTCATCCATAATACTCGATTTAGTCACAGTTACCCATTCCAAAAAAGTTGTTTTTGTATTCGGTCGGAATAACAGTATATGACATTGCGTTAAATTGCACTCTACCTCCATTTGTAATGATAGGATAGTTATACTTCAATCTTTGCTCAAAATACATCCTCACTTGTAATTCAGTTGCTACAGTATTACCGTAAAGAGCAACTACTTCTTTCATTGAGATTGCTAAAGCTTTAGCTGATAATTCAGCTGCTAAACCATTATTAATATTTCCTCCTATTATCATATTTCTTAGAACACCAAAAAGAATTGGCGACGTATATGAAACATCAAAATTAACATATACCCCTTGTGCTGACAACACAACTATCTTAAATCTAATATTTTTAACAGCTGACTCTTGCCAATTTGATGAGGTGTTAATAAAGTTAAAACTTTTACAACTCGGAGCAATATCCTTTTCAATCTCTTTTAAAACACACTCATACCCATTGTCCACCATACCAGCCGGGCACTCGCAGGCTTTGGTCCTGGGGTTATAGACCTTGCCTCCCCCACAATCCCAAACCTCTTTTGGATTGCCGCCGTTGTAACCGTCACCACCGCCATAGTCCCATTCCAATCCGGTATTTTGAACGGGACTAATAGGGCCAGTATTGGTGGAAAATACTTATTATCCCAAAAGTCTAGTCCAAATTCTGTTTAATCCTCCAACTTTCTCCACGTAGTTACACTGCCGTTATCATTTATAACCTCAAAATGTTTTTCGCGCACTTTCTTCAACTTTAAAGTATCTGTTCGGTTTAGCACAGGAATACCGGTATAGCTCTTTTGCAGGTAAACCGATATTTTATAGTTCCATTCCCTATATATGGTCAAATAATAAATAGTATGTCGGATTGAGTTCGTCAGTCCATAGTCCATTGACGAAATTTCAAATTGAAGTTCACTAGTATCTCGTTTCAATTTAAAGGAAGATCTGCCATCTTTATTGGAAACATCTGCCCTATAACCTTTTTTGGACAAACTGTCTTTATAAAGTATTTCTACTCCAGTAGCAGGATTGCCATCAAAATCAAAAAGATTAAAATCGACGGTAATGGAATCTTTGTTGCTTTCCCATATTTCCGAAATGTGATAGCTCATTTTAAGAGGCACTGTTTTGTTGTAGTTCAGGATAAGTTGATCCTTACTTAATTTATACTCACCTTTGGCATAATGCTCCCTACCTAATTCACCCATTACCTCTTTCTTAAAAGTACCATCTTTTGTGAAATTAAAATACGTGTAAACCCCAGCTTCAGCAACCCAATCTGGCACATTATCAATTACATATCTTCCTTCTATCATTTTGACTGATTGAGAAAAACAAAGATTAATCCCAAATAAAATGGTAATAAAGAGCCATATGGTATTAACATTTTTTTCCTTTTGCATTTCTGTTGCCATATTGTTCATTTTTTAAAATGTCATTTATCTTTTCTCGATCAGACTTATTCGGTACCAAACTTTTGAAAGAATTTGTATCCTCATAAATTGGATTTCCTGCGTCATCTAATATAGCATTACCTTTAGCATCTTTTTTGACATAAACCAATCCCCCAAACGCCATACTTCTGTAATACTCCCATCCTAAATTGGTTCTGGAACCATACTTTTCATCCCAAATTAAAAGTGAAGCCGCCATGGCATCAA
>NZ_DATJCY010000304.1:0-2886 GCF_035577925.1 Gelidibacter sp.
AATTTAATTAATTTATCTAAAGAATCCTGCCATCCCAAATAGCACATTTCAACAGGTATCTCAGAAGGTATACCTTCTTGGAGAACTTTTAGTTCTGTGCCGCATATCACTTTGTTCAGCCAGATAATTGTTGTCATTTCTCCCGGCAAATTAGGATCGTCAAATCTGTCAGTGATTTTAATGAATTCATTGGTCTTTAATTCTAAAAACTCACCGCCAAACGACTGTTTATTTCCTGTTGTGAAATTTATAAATGTCATTTTATAACTGCCACCCACTTTAAAATCCATTTGTTGAGCGGTGCACAAAAACCCATAAGGTGGAATCCAACTGGCATAAGCTACTGGATCGGAAAAAGCACGAAAGACCTTTTCGGGCGATGCTTTCAAAACTCTGTGGAGAGATACACTATTGTTTTCCATAATAATTATTTTTATGCTTTTTGTAAACTTATTTCTTTGGGAATTTACTCATATCCATATACACAATTTCCCATAAATGCCCGTCCAAATCCTCAAAACTACGTTGTTGCATATACCCGTAGTCTATCGGTTCATTTGATTCTTTACCACCGGCTTTAAGTGCTTTGTCAGCAATTGAATTTACTTCTTCCAAGCTGTCAACATTACCGACTATATATCTATTTTATTACATTTAATTGCTATATTTACATCAGTAAGTCGGAAAAAACCCGATTAACTTATGTAATAATTACAATATGGATTTCAGAAAGATGATAAAGGAATATGCCGAAGCTCCTATATCCAGACATTTAATCTTAGATTTACTCAGTGAGTATCAGCGTCCAAATGATAAAATCAGTGAACTCATCAAAAGTAAGGCACTCATTTCTGTCCGAAGAGGGCTATATATTGTAGGTCCCAAAACAGACCTGCCAACACCAGAGCCCTTTCTAATTGCAAATCACCTTAGAGGACCGAGCTATGTGTCCTTAGAGTCCGCATTGTCCTATTGGAGCATGATCCCTGAAAGAGCTTACGAAATAAGTTCAGTAACCATTAAAACTTCAAAGTTATATAAAACCCCAGTTGGACGGTTTAGTTACCGGCAATTAAAGACCCCTTATTATTCTTATGGAATAAAAAACATAAGACATTCATCCAAACAATCCATATTGGTGGCCTCGCCCGAAAAAGCCTTGTGCGACAAAATTGTGCTGACACCCAAAATCCATTTGAGAAGCATCACACAAACACAAGATTTTTTAATGGAAGACCTTCGTATGGACAGTGAAGTCTTAAGTACATTGGACACGAAAGTTATGGAATCATGGATTGAAAATGCACCTAAAAAAAGTAGTGTGGAAATGCTCATTAAAACGCTGAAAGAATTATGATAAAAGAATGGATAGCCGAATATAACCCTCAAAATGAAGAAGAAATATTATCTGCATTGCGGGAAATAATGCAAGAAATTACTTTAGCAGGTTTATCAAGAACTGATTTTTTTGAAAAAGCAGCATTTTATGGAGGTACCGCTCTCCGAATTTTTTATGGCTTGGATAGATATTCCGAAGATTTGGATTTTTCCTTACTTCAACCTGATCCCAATTTTTCAATAGAACCCTATTTCAATGCGGTTATCGATGAATTTAGGTCCTTGGGACTGACTGTTACTATTAGAGAGAAGAAAAAAACAAGGCAAACAGCTATTGATTCTGCCTTTCTGAAAGCCGAAACCATATGGCAAGAAATTGTACTTGAAGACATCATCAAAGAAACCGGAGTGCGGTCCAACAAAACCTTGAAAATAAAAATAGAAGTTGACCGACAACCGCCATTAAGCTTTAAAACCGAAGAAAAGTTATTGCTCCGTCCATTTTCATTTTATGTAAAAAGCTTTGCGAAACCCAGTTTGTTTGCAGGTAAAATGCATGCCCTATTATTCAGAAAGTGGCAAAACAGGGTCAAGGGAAGGGATTGGTATGACTTGGAATGGTATATCAAAAAGGGAATCCCATTGGATGTAAATCATTTCCTGACCAGGGCAAAAGATACTAACGATTGGCTAGGTGACAGTATATCCAAGGAACAGATTATAGAGCTATTGGAGAACAAGATCAAATCAGTTTCTTTTAGCAGCATCAAAGAGGATGTTGTTAAGTTCATCCCAAACGATGAAGTATTAAATATTTGGAGTCCTGAATATTTCAGGGATTTGATACAAAAAATTAAATTTGAGAATATTTGACTTTAGGAAATATCAATTTGGGCAGTGGCAACAATTGCGCCTTCAAAGGCTTCATTATATAGGTGTAATTTCATTAGACAATATTCCAGTTTGAAACGGTGGGTCAATAAGCTCAAGTAACGTTTTGGAGTTCTCATCTTCGCCAAGAAATATGGTCTTGATTTTCTTTGCTGTTATCAGCTCACCTTGAAATTTTAGGTCCTGATATATCTGAAAGAGCAGTACCCGTGTTTCCTCAAGGTAATGATTGATCTGTTTGGCTTCGGAAGAATGGCCCAAAACCTTCTTGTTCTTACCGTCCCACAAATCGAGGGGGACCTTTCTCTTTAAACTGATTTCTACTCTTTTCTGATTGACCGTTACCCGGGCATAAAGTAATGCACTGTTGTTTTTCGCTTTCTTGGGGTTCGCCCAGAAGCGGATGCTAAATGTTTTTGAAGTACGCATAGTTGTCGTCTTTAAATGAAACAATCCTTTAAGACGAAAGTCAAATCAACTATACCAAGTAAATTTAGTTATTTTTCCTTAAAAGAGACCCGAGGTCTCTTTTAAAAAAAAGGTCCCCTTTTAGCCACCATTTTAATTCGAACCATATAAATTCAAATGAACCCATAAAAACCTAAAAACCAAGCAATTCCTAAAACTTGCTTGGTTTTGACATCCTTTGAAGATGCT
>NZ_DATJCY010000305.1:0-1792 GCF_035577925.1 Gelidibacter sp.
TGACTGTTAATCAGAGGGTCGCTGGTTCGAGCCCAGCAAGAGGAGCAAACAAAGCCGTTACGAAAGTAATGGCTTTTTTGTTTTTGAATAACTGATAACCATAATCTATTCTTGAATTTTCTGAATAATGAATTAGAATAGTTGAAAAAATAAAAATTCAAATTAAATTCTAATTGTTTTTTGATTAGTTTAGATTTGTAAAATATTCAGAACAACTTCATTTTTTAAAACTGCTATTTTAACTAATGGCTCCATAGTTCAAGGGATAGAATAAAAGTTTCCTAAACTTTAGATTCAGGTTCGAATCCTGGTGGAGCTACAAAATCATAAAAAGGTAGTTTATTTGGAATCAAAGTCCATCGGATTTTGATTCTCCTTTTTATCTTTTTCGATCACCAAACACAATCTTTTTTGCTTTGTTAAAATAATATAAAAATCCCTATATTGGTATCATAAATAAAATGGATCTACTTTTCAGAGTATGTATCCTCCTTAAAACAACTTGTTTATGATTGGATTAATTGTTTTGGGCATTGTTGTGCTCTTGGTATTGATGATGGTTTCCGTATTCAACCGTTTTGCTAAAAACCGAAATGTGGTTAAGGACGCTTGGGGAAATATTGATGTGGCGTTAAAGCGACGTTATGATTTGATCCCAAATCTGGTAGAAACCGTAAAGGGCTATGCCACGCACGAAAAGGAAACTTTAGAGCGCGTTATACAGGCTCGTAATAGTGCCATGCAAGTGCCCGAAGGCGATATTAATGGACAGATCAAAGCCGAAAATCAATTGCAGCAAACCTTGCGCAGTATTTTTGCATTGAGCGAATCTTACCCCGATTTGAAAGCCAACGCCAACTTTTTGGATTTGCAGAACAAACTCAATGAGATTGAAGAAAATTTAGAGCGCAGCCGTCGTTATTATAACGGAACCGTGCGCGAGAATAATACTTATGGCGAAAGTCTGCCAGGGGCATTGTTTGCCGGAATGCTCAAATATCAGCATTTCAACTTTTTTGAAGCCGATGCCGAAAGTCGAGAAAATGTGAAAGTAAGTTTTTAAAAACCAGTACGGTTATTGTCTTTTTTCACATTTCTTCAATTTTTGAAACTACTTTTTTGAACGACTTGTAAACCTGTGCCATGAAACAGCTGTCTTTTTTATTTCTTGTTTTTTTGAGCATTACTTTTGGTTATGCCCAAGATTTTACGGTCGATTATTATTCGGTTGAAATTACGGTGCATGAAGAAGGTTATTTTGATGTGGTGGAAAGCTACGACCTCACTTTTACGAGTCCAAAACATGGGATTTATAGAGATATCCAAACCAAATATGATCTTTTGACCGAAGCTGGTAACCAAGAAATCAGAAAGATCAAAATAAATAAGGTGGACGTACCCGGACATAAGTTTAAAACGCCTTTTCAATTTGAACAAAATTTGACAGGAACGTATCAAATAAAAATTGGCGACAAAGATAAATCGGTAATTGGTGCACAACACTATGAAATCAAATACCGCGTGCACAATGCGTTTCTGTATGAAACCGATGGTATTAAATTTTACTGGAACTTAAAACCTAGCGATTGGCAGGCAACTTTCAGGAACATGGAGTTTAAGATATATTTACCTTCTTCCATTGCCATATCGCCAAATGATGTCTTTGTGTATTCTGGTTTTTCTGGCACAAACACACCAAGTCAGGATATTGATTTTATAGTTGCAAATGGTGTTATTGAAGGTAAAAGCAAATCTGGTTTTTATTCAAATTATGGAGAAAGTGTGACGCTGT
>NZ_DATJCY010000306.1:0-3907 GCF_035577925.1 Gelidibacter sp.
TCGCTTTACGATTGGTACCAGTATTGGATTGACTTATGCGAAGACCAACCGTGTTGAAAGTGACCAAACACTTCATGGTCCTTTACCAAATGGGATTTCGACACCCGCTATTTTCCCAGTGTATAATGAAGACGGTTCATATAATCAGACTGGTCCTTATTCAAATCCGGTATCAATTGCCAAGGAGGCAATTATGGTAAATTATTCCTACCGCACCAATTCCAACTTTTATGTGGATTGGAACATTGTTGACAATTTAACTTTCTCTTCCAAATGGGGTGTGGATTTTATGAATTTCAGAGAACATTCCTACGAAAACAAAAAAACGGTTCAGGGTGCGAAGTATAACGGACTTGGTTTTGAAACTTATGCCAATGTTACCAATATCGTATCCAATAATCTTTTAAGCTATAATAAAACCTTTGGAAAACATAGACTTGACGGCTTATTGGGTTATAGTTTTGAAAGTTACGAACGTACATCATCGTACATCAGAGGACAGGATTTTGCCGATGATAATTTAGAATATCTCAACTCGGCAGCTACTATTGTTTCCGCTAGTTCAGGAGCAACCGAATCGGGATTGCGTTCATATTTTGGACGGTTGAATTATAATTTTGATGACAAGTATATCGCCACATTTACGGGGCGATGGGATACTTCTACAAAATTTGGTGGCAATAACCGAACAGGATTTTTCCCGGCAGCTTCTGTGGCATGGCGAGTTATTAAAGAAGATTTTATGAGTAATATAAAGTCAGTTTCTGACCTGAAATTTCGTGTAAGTTATGGCCTTACCGGAAATGATGACATCAGTCCGTTCTTGTTTTCTGAACTTTATAGCACTACCGTTTATGGCGGATTGCCTGCTATTTATCCGAGCAATATTCCCAACCCAGATTTAAAATGGGAAAGTACCGCACAATTTAACGTTGGCTTGGATTTGGGCCTGTTTAATGGACGCGTTACACTTACGGCCGATTATTATGACAAACAGACCAAAGATTTGTTATTGGGCCGACCTTTGCCACCAACTTCTGGATTTTCGTCCATTACCGAAAACGTAGGAAAGGTTGAAAATAAAGGAATTGAATTGTCATTGGCAACTCAAAACTTTGTGGGCGATTTCAATTGGAATACGCAGTTTAATATTTCTGGAAACCGAAATAAAGTATTGGAACTTTATAACGGACAGCCTATTGATGATTTAGGAAGAGGTGGTAACCGCGTTATGGAAGGTCAGCCTATCGGTATTTTTTACAGTTACAAATCGTTGGGTGTTGATCCATCTACAGGTGATATTGTTTTTGCAGATACTAATTTTGATGGCGCCATCACTTCCGAAGACCGGACCATCGTTGGTAATCCGCATCCGGATTTTATTTACGGATTAACCAATAATTTTTCCTATAAAGGTTTTGATCTCAGTGTCTTTTTGCAAGGATCTTACGGCAACGATGTTTTTAACGGTACGCGATTATTTTTGGAGTCACTACAAGGTGGCGATAACCAAACCACAGCAATCTTAAGAAGATGGCAACAACCGGGAGATATTACCGATATTCCTCGTGCCACCACCGATCCTGTAAAAGCAGCACAAAACAAACGGGTGTCTTCACGATTTATAGAAGATGGTTCCTATTTGAGGTTCAAAAATGTCACTTTGGGTTATACCTTGGATAGTGAGTTTTTAAGAAAAACATTCTTTAGCTCCGTTCGTGTGTATTTCAGTGCCCAGAACTTATTTACGTTTACAAAATATACAGGTTTGGATCCTGAGGTTAATTATAGAGGTGATGATAATCAGGTTATTGGAACAGATTTCTTTACCTATCCACAAGCACAAACATTCACCTTAGGGATCAACTTAAAACTTTAAAAAAGATGAAAAAGCATATTTTATTATTTTTTATGATGGCAGCTACATTGTTTTCATGTGATGTATTGGATGTGGAACCAAAAAGTTCCATCGATGCAAGTGCTGCATTTAAGACTAAGGAAGATATTGATAAAGGGGTTTTGGGTGCTTATTCTTATTTGCAGTCTTTAAGTTATTATGGCCGATCGGATGTTATTTTCCCGGATTTAGCCGCCGATAATTTAGCCCATCCAGTTAGCGCAACTGCCACTGAATATTTGGAGATTGCCAACAACAATATCCTTCCCGAAAATGGATCGGTGGGCGGTATGTGGAATGCCATGTATGGTAGTATTAATGTGGCCAATAATGTTATTGCCAAAGTTGCTGGAATTCCAAATATGACGGATGCCGAAAAGAACAACGCCTTGGGCGAACTCTATTTTATCAGGGCTTTGAGCCACTTTAATTTAATGAATTATTTTGGCGCCGTTCCTATCAAGACGATGCCAACCGTGGGTGTGGGCAATTTGGATATTCCAAGATCTCCGGTAGATCAGGTATATGCACAGATTATCAATGACTTATTGTTTGCATCTGAAAACCTTCCAACGTCGAGCAATAAAATAAGAAGCTCCAAATATGCCGCAAAAGCGTTGTTAGCACGAGTGTTTTTATATAAAAAGGATTATGACCAAGCCATAACCTATGCTACCGATGTGATTGAAAATGGAGGTTATACGTTGTTGGGAAATTATGCCGATGTGTTTGAGGCCGATGAATCGTCAGAATCGATTTTTGAAATCTATTTTTCCCAAACGGAACGAAACCGGATTGCAGAATATAATTTTCCAACGTCATTGAACGGAAGACGGGAAGTAGAACCATCGCCCGATTTGTTGGCAGCATATGAAACCGGCGATAAACGCTACACTGCCTCCATTGCTTTTGCGGGCACGAGTGCTTATGCCATAAAATACGACGATTTAAGTCTTGGAGATAAAAATGTTATCGTTTTAAGGTTGGCCGATATGTATTTGATCCGAGCTGAAGCGGAAGCGAGTAAAACAGCACCCAACATATCAGCCATTCAAAGTGATATCAACAAGATTAGAATGCGCGCTAATTTGAGTCCAACGACCGAAGGTGCAATAGCACCATTACTGCGGATTATTGAAAAAGAAAGACGTTTGGAATTTGCTTTTGAAGGCCACCGATGGTTTGATTTGGTTAGAACAGGGCGCGCTGTCGCTGTTTTGCCAAATGTCAATAGCATTAACCAAACCTTATTTCCAATTCCAATGGATGAAATCCAAACCAACAATGATCCGGGAATGACACAAAATCCAGGATACTAACCAACTCATGACCATATTTAAAATAGATATTATGAAAACTAAATTTCTAAATTACATTCTAATAAGTTTCTTCTCGTTAGCATTGGTTTCATGCCAAAACGATGACGATGCCTTGTTGCCACAATCGCAAGCTGAGTTTACTGCCAGTGCAACAGAAGTTAAAATAGGTGAAGACATCCAATTTACCAATAACTCTCAAAATGCCACGGCGTATTTATGGAGTTTTGGAGATGGAACAACGTCCAATCAAGTATCACCAAAAAAAGCATACCAATCTAGCGGTGTGTTTTTGGTGAGTTTAGTATCAACAGGTTCAGGTGGTTCCACCATTTCCAATATGGAGATTAAGGTCACTTCAGCCAGTGGATTTACAGTAGTTGATGAAGATAATTTGATGGCTACCATTCCGGTACAATTTACAAATACGTCTTTAGGCGCTACAAGTTACAGTTGGAATTTTGGCGATGCCGGTAATTCTACTTCTTCTGATGAAAATCCAACGTTCACATATCCATCTGCCGGAACTTTTACCGTGACCTTAACGACCGTTGGTGCTGGGGGATCCAACACATTTACCAAAGAAGTGATTATCGCAGAGAAACCAGAAGCTCCAGGAGAATTGTATTTTATTGATGCGGTTTCTAAATATATGAAGAAATTGACGTTAGATGGTTCAGGAACGATAACTGAT
>NZ_DATJCY010000307.1:0-9413 GCF_035577925.1 Gelidibacter sp.
GGCACTGATATGATATATAGTCATGAAATAGTTTTATATGTTCTTAAAACTACAAAATATTTGAGCATATAGCATATTATAAAAAATTAAATTTTTAGGGATTTAGAAAGCTGATAAAGTTTGATGAATTTATAATAGTAACCGTAGTATTATAATAAGTTTCGAATGATTTTGGAATTTTTACTTTGGTTTTTTTGCTCCATTTAAATTCGTAAGCAGTAATTTCATCAGGCGTTATTTCTACATAATCTATTTCTTGCTGGCTTCTGGTGCGCAAAAATTGAGATTTTGTTTTAAGCATTTAATCATAAAAAATAACTCCTAATGCACCGATTATGGCCATGTTCAGTGAATATATTCACCAATATTGAAGATTTTAATATGAAAAATAAGTAGATATTAATGAAATACGCTAAATTGTCCAACTTTTTAAAAGCTGTAAACCACTAATTTTTAAGATTATAGTATTTTTTAACAGGAACTTTCAGATTCTCATTGTCCCAAAAAATAACCAATGGCATGTAAAGGTACAAACAAGACCTTTACACTAGCGTAATTATCTCCGTTGGACTTGAGGTTCCTGCTTTCGCAGGAACACTTTTAGTCATTCAATTTTAAAACCGCCATAAACGCTTGCTGAGGAATTTCAACGTTTCCTACTAAACGCATCCGTTTTTTACCTTTTTTCTGCTTTTCAAGAAGTTTACGTTTACGTGAAATATCACCACCATAACATTTGGCCGTAACATCTTTTCGAAGTGCTTTAATGGTTTCTCTTGAAATAATTTTGGCACCAACCGCTGCCTGGATAGGAATATCAAATTGTTGACGTGGAATCAACTCTCTTAGTTTTTCACACATTTTTCTTCCAATATCCTGAGCATTATCAGCGTGTATCAATGCTGAAAGTGCATCAACCGGTTGTGAGTTCAATAAAATATCCAGACGCACCAATTTGGAAGTTTTCATTCCCGATGGATGGTAATCAAATGATGCATAGCCTTTTGATACGGTTTTTAACCGGTCGTAAAAATCAAAAACGATTTCTGCCAATGGCATATCAAAAGTGAGTTCAACGCGCTCTGGTGTTAAATAGGTTTGATTAAGGATAATCCCTCGCTTTTCAATACAAAGCGACATGACGTTACCCACATAATCTGATTTTGTAATGATCGTTGCCTTAATATAAGGTTCCTCAACCCTATTGATGGTTGATGGATCTGGCAAATCGGACGGATTATTAACGATTAATGGAATATCGGGGTTTTTATTGGTATAAGCTTTGTACGATACGTTAGGAACTGTGGTAATAACCGTCATATCAAATTCGCGTTCCAAACGTTCTTGGATAATTTCCATGTGCAACATGCCCAAAAAACCACATCGGAAACCAAAGCCTAAAGCTGCGGAGCTTTCGGTTGCAAAAACCAATGAGGCATCATTCAGCTGCAATTTTTCCATGGAGTTGCGCAACTCTTCGTAATCTTCAGTATCAACAGGATAAATTCCGGCAAATACCATAGGCTTTACGTCTTCAAAACCTTCTACTATATTGGTGGTTGGATTGGCAAAATCGGTGATGGTATCGCCTACTTTAACTTCTTTTGCGGTTTTAATTCCTGTAATTAAATAGCCAACATCACCTGCTTTGACACTGTTTTTTGCTACTTGGGTAAGTTTTAAAGTACCTACTTCATCGGCATAATAATCTCGATCGGTAGCAACAAATTTAATTCTCTGGCCTTTTTTTATTTCGCCATTAAACACTCTAAAGTAGGTTTCGATACCTCTAAACGTATTATAAACCGAGTCAAAAATTAACGCTTGCAAAGGAGCATTCACGTCACCTTTTGGTGCAGGAATACGGTCGATAACCGCCGCTAGGATATTATCTACACCAAAACCAGTTTTTCCACTGGCATGGATGACATCTTCAGGTTTACAACCTAATAAATCGACGATATCATCGGTAACTTCTTCTATATTAGCACTTGGTAGATCGACTTTGTTGAGAATCGGAATAATTTCCAGATCATTCTCTAAAGCCAAATATAAATTAGAAATAGTTTGTGCTTGGATGCTTTGTGCGGCATCAACAATCAATAAAGCTCCTTCACACGCCGCAATAGAACGCGAAACTTCATACGAGAAATCAACGTGTCCCGGAGTATCAATAAGATTAAGAATGTATTTTTCGCCCTTGTAGTTGTACTCCATTTGGATGGCATGCGATTTAATGGTAATGCCACGCTCGCGCTCCAAATCCATACTATCAAGAAGTTGGTTCTGCTTTTCACGATCGGTTACGGTATCTGTAAAATCCAATAAACGATCGGCAAGTGTACTTTTACCATGATCAATATGCGCGATAATGCAAAAATTTCTAATGTTCTTCATAAAAACAATGCTAAATAATTTGCAAAGATAACTGATTTATTGTGCTTTTGGTTGTTTTTTATTGATCTAAAAAACATAAATAATTACGGGATTCCCGTAAAAATAAGTCTAAAACAATTGATATATTGTAAGCCTAAATAAAAATTCATTTTGAAAATTTATAGTTACTCCTGTTTATTTCTTTTTGCTGTACTCTCTACAACATTCGGTTTTGCTCAAGAAAATTCGGTTTCTGGATTTATTGAGGACGATAAAGGTCAGTCTATTGCGTTTGCACATATTATTTTAATGAAAGCCATAGATTCATCGGTTGTAAAAGGCGTTTCAAGTAATGATAAGGGTTTTTTTATTTTCGATAAAGTGCCTTCGGATACCTATACGTTCAAGTTTAGTTTTATGGGCTACACCGATGTTTATAAAACATTTTTGGTTGACAAACCCATCGATTTTGGAACCATAGTCTTAATGGAATCATCTGAAGAACTGGATGAAATCAGTATCATTGCCAAAAAACCAACTTTAAAAAAATTGGCCGATCGTTTGGTTTTTAATATTGAAAACACGCCGTTAATTGAAGGCAATATGTTTGATGTCCTGAAAGGTACACCTGGTATTTTGGTGATGGATAACAATATTCAGGTAAAAAATATTTCGCCTACAGTTTACATCAATGATAAAAAAGTGCATTTGAGTGGTGAAGAATTGGTACAGTTATTAGAAAGTTCGTCGGCAAATTCGATAAAATCAGTTGAAGTCATTACCAATCCATCGGCTAAATACGATGCCGAAAGTGGCGCGGTCATCAACATTGTGATGAGCAAGAATTTGGTAACCGGTTATAGCGGTAATGTTTTTGCAAATTATACGCAAGGTGTTTTCCCTAAGTACGACGGCGGCATGAGCCATTTTTTTAAAAACGATAAGATCGATTTTTTTGCGAATTATACTTATTCCGATAAAAAAATCAACCGGGATGGAGAAACCATCATCAATTATCTGGATACGAATCAAGCCGTCAACCAAATTTGGGAATCGGATGTCAATCGAAATACATGGACCAAAACACATAATTTTAATTTCAATTTTGATTATTCAATTGATGACAGAAACTCGTTGAGTCTATCTTCCATGATGTTATGGATGCCTTATTTTAAGTATGATATTTCTAACAGAACCAATGTTTTTGGAGCCAATCATGATTTGGATTTTTATTATAATGCCAATAATCAATCCAATGATGACAAATACAATTTAGGTTTTGATTTGGATTATGTACATCGATTTAAAAATGAAGGTGAAAAACTGACGTTTAATTCCCATTTCACCACTTATGATTATCAGCGGGATCAAAACGTGATGAGTGATTATTTTAATGCTGATCATTCCTTTATGCAGCACACGGCATATCGGACCGACAACAATCAAAACACTCAGATTTTTACAGTGCAAACGGATTATTCTTTGCCATTAAATTCCATATCAAACCTAGAAACTGGTATTAAGTTTTCTGATATTCAGACCAATAGTGCAATTTCACAATTTAATATCAACAACGGGCAGGAAATTCTGGACATTCCCAATTCCAATGCCTTTGATTATGACGAAGCTATTTATGCCGCTTATGTCAATTATTCAATTGATTGGGAAAAGCTTAGTTTAACCACCGGATTAAGAGCTGAGCAAACCAAAGCGAACGGTTTTTCTGTTGCCAATGATGAAAACAATACATCAGATTATTTGGAATGGTTTCCTACCGCGAGTTTAAATTACTCTATTTCTGATGATGTTAGTTTATTTAGCAATTATAGCCGAAGCATTACACGCCCCGATTATGCAAGTCTTAATCCGTTTCGATTCTTTTTGAATGATAATACCATAGTTACCGGAAACCCGCTATTGCAGCCGGTTATTGTCAATCATGTGGAACTCGGGACGACCTTAAATACCAGATTTACTATTAGTGCTTATTATAAAACTTATGCCAATAATGTTTTTGAATTGCCTATTCAGGATAATGTTAACAATATCCTCACGTTTACACCTATAAATATCAAGCAAACCGAAGAATATGGCTTAGATTTTATCACTTATTTTAATGTCCTTAAAAACTGGTCGGTTTATTTTGTGACTTCGTTTTATAATACCAAGGATGAAAGTGAATTTGATAATGTTTTTTTGAGCAGGAGCCAATGGTCCAATTATTCGATTTTAAGTAATGATTTTAGTTTTTTGAAAGATCAAAGTTTGATAGCTAATTTTACAATGGTTTATTCCAGCAAAGGCCAGCAAGGATTTATTGAAGTTGATGATCTGCTTTTCTCAGAGCTCTCACTTTCTAAAACCGTACTTAAAAGTAAAGGAACGATTTCTTTAGCTATTTCCGATTTGTTTAACCAGCAAGATTTTATGACCCGATCGCGCTATTTGAATCAGTATAATTCAAATTTGATCATCCAAGATACACGCACCATAAAATTAGGATTCCGATACAAATTTGGAAATTCCAATCTAAAAACCAACCAACGTAGCCAATCCATACAAGAAGTTGATCGTTTGGAGAAAAAATAATGAGGCAGTTATTTATCTGGACAAATTTTATTAAATGTCAAAGTTTAAATTGCTATTGGAACAAAACCTGTGCGGTCTTAATGCGGTCCAATTCGTCCCAATTCCCGAAAAAAAGCTAATTTTGCACTAAAATCTCAACAGTGATAAAAATAGGCGACATTGAACTTCCACATTTTCCATTGCTTTTGGCACCTATGGAAGATGTTAGCGATCCACCTTTTAGAGCCTTGTGCAAAGAGCAGGGTGCTGATGTGGTTTTCACGGAATTTATTTCCAGCGAAGGACTGATCAGGGATGCGGCAAAAAGTAGGATGAAATTGGATATTTATGAGAAGGAGCGTCCTGTTGGCATTCAGATTTTTGGAGCCAATTTGGAGAGCATGTTGCAAACCATTGATATTGTTGAGAAATCCAATCCTGATATTATTGACATTAATTTTGGATGTCCAGTAAAAAAAGTGGTCAGCAAAGGTGCCGGAGCCGGCATTTTAAAAGATGTGTGCCTTATGGAACAGTTGACGGCCGAAATGGTAAAACGCACCAACTTGCCCATTACCGTAAAAACCCGTTTGGGCTGGGATCACGATTCCATCAGAATTGTTGAGGTTGCCGAACGCCTTCAGGATGTGGGTTGCAAGGCTATTTCCATTCACGGCCGAACACGAGCGCAGATGTATAAAGGCCATGCCGATTGGCGACCAATTGCTGAGGTCAAAAACAATCCACGCATGCATATTCCTGTATTTGGAAATGGCGACGTTGATACGCCGGAAAAAGCTATGGAAATGCGCGATGTATATGGATTGGATGGTTGCATGATAGGTCGTGCGAGTATTGGAAATCCATGGTTTTTTAAACAGGTAAAACACTTTTTTAATACTGGCGAACATTTAGGTCCTATTTCTTTAGAAGAACGCGTTGATGCCGCACGACGTCATCTTGAAATGTCCATCGCTTGGAAAGGTGAAAAGCTGGGTGTTTTTGAAACTCGACGTCATTATACCAATTATTTTAAAGGCATTCCCAACTTTAAGGAATACCGCACAAAGATGGTGACCAGCGATGATGCTGCCAATGTTTATGCTGCCTTTGATGAGGTATTGGAAGCTTTTTCAGGCTATGAGTTTGCTTAAAAACTCAAAATTTTAAGATAAAGCAAATTAACTGCGCACTAACTTTTCGTTTATGCGTCCGGAAGCAATTTTGGAAGCAATCAATCCTAAAATGGTGATGGTGAGCAGTACAATCACAATATTTATAATTTGAAATGTTACTGGATAAGGAAGTGATGAAGTAATCATTACCCACCCAAATTGTTGCTGCATAAGGATTAAGACAACGCCTATAAAAACACCTAAAATACCACCCAAAAAAGTCATTAGACTTCCTTGAATAAAGAAAATACGCCGAATATCCTTTGTGGTTGCACCAATATTATAAAGTGTATGCAACGATCCTTTTTTATCCAAAATCATCATGATTAAGGCACCAATCACATTAAATAAGGCAATAATAATGACCAAGGTAAAAATGAGATAAGTTATAAGATTTTCGGTATTCAACATTTTATAAAGTGCATCATTCAATTGCATCCTGTTTTTTATAATAATGTCTGATTCGAAGTTTTCCAATAAGGCTTTTCTGACCTTTTTATCGTCGGTACCTGGTTTAAGTTTCAATTCGATACTGCTCACTTGATTGGCGGCGTAATCCATCAAATAACGGGCATTGACAATGTCAGTATAAACATAAGTGGCGTTCAAATCTTCATTGACATCAAAAACACCAATATTGACCATATTTAAGGACGTAAAAGCACCTCTTATCGAACTGATTTGGCCAACGCCAGGTTTTGGTACATAAATGGTAATCATTTTTCCATAATCTAAAACACCAAAAGACAAATTGTGTGCAATTCCCCAACCCGAAACCATTTGCCCACTACCTTCTTCAAACCATTGTCCTTGGATAATCATGGAGTCAATGCTAGTTACTTTTAAATAATTTTCATCAACACCCTTTAGTGAAGCCAATACATTTTTGTTGTTAAACTCAATGATGATGCGCTCTTCAATGGTTTTTGAATAGGACGAGATACCTTCAATAGTGGCTAATGCCGTCGAATCTTTATCAGTAAGAATAAATGATTTTCCTTGTGCCGGAAGGATTTTAAGATCAGGATCTACAAATGAAGAAAATTCAAGGCTAAAATTCTTTAGGCCTGCAAATCCAGAAAGCACAATAAATAATGCAGCTGCTGCAACAACCACTCCAGCAGCTGCAATAATGGTCATAATATTAATGGCATTATTGCTGCTTTTGGTAAAAAGGTACCGCTTAGCGATGTACAGCGCAAAGTTCAATTACTTTTTTTTACGTTTATCCAATAAACTGGTATCCTTAATCGGATCATCTTCACCTCTTAAGGATTTGTTGATGCCCTCAATATATTCAAGAGAATCATCAATAAAAAACTCTAAATTAGGCATTCTGCGCAATTGATGTTTGGTGCGTTGCGCCAATTCATGACGAATTAACGGCGTATTTGAACGAATACCGACCAAAAGATCTGCGGCATCCTTATTTGGGAAAATACTCAAATATACTTTGGCTATCGATAAATCGGCGGTCACATTTACCTTACTTACCGAAATGATCACACCACGCAATCCGCCTTTGGTAGCGGCACCTTGAAGTACATCTACCAAGTCTTCTTGTAAAATACCTCCAATTTTTTTCTGTCTATGACTTTCTTCCAAAATGTTTCTTTTTTATAAATCTAAAAGGATGATCCTACTGCTATAAATTAACTAATTATAGCCAGTTAAGGTCTATCGACTGCAAAAATAGAGCATATTTAAGGATTATTGTATTTTTGATGAATTAAAATGTAATTCTCACTTTTGTGGCGAACGAATAAAAATCTTATTTCCATGGATATAAATATGAAAAAAATCGAACATATAGGCATTGCTGTTAAAGACTTGGAGGCTTCCAATCAGGTTTTTGCGGCTCTTTTAGGGAAGCCCCATTATAAGATAGAAGCTGTTGAAAGTGAAGGCGTACGTACTTCGTTTTTTGAAACAGGACCCAATAAGATTGAACTTTTGGAAGCTATTTCACCAAATAGTCCGATTGCTAAGTTTATTGAAAGAAAAGGGGAGGGCATCCATCATATTGCTTTTGCGGTAGATGACCTAGAAGCTGAAATAGAACGACTTGTAAGTCAAGGTTTTACCATATTGAATACAACTCCAAAAAAAGGCGCTGATAATAAGTTAGTGGCGTTTTTACACCCTAAAAGTACCAATGGTGTTTTGATTGAATTGTGCCAAGAGATAAAAAGCTAAAAATGTTGTAAGATTTTAAAAATAGTAGTAATATTGCATCCTCTTAAACCGGTCCAATAGCTCAGCTGGTTAGAGCACCTGACTCATAATCAGGTGGTCCCTGGTTCGAGCCCAGGTTGGACCACCAGTGAATGCAAGCCTTACAGAGATGTAGGGCTTTTTTTTGTGTCTCTAGGTTAAACATAGGTCAAACATTTAGATTTTCTAAATCTCGTTTTTGTAGTTTTGATTTATGAGAAGCACTCCAGAAAATCCACTTTCATTTTATTTCGATATGCTATTTGTCAATAGTATTGACGCTGTCAAAAATGGCTTCATTGGTAATCTTACTATAAAAGAAAACGGTTATTCTTACATCCAGGAATATGGATATTATATGAAAGAAGAAATGGTTGAAGATGATGAAATAATGCCTGTCTTTAATACGGAATTTATATATAAAGAAGATTTTCTATCTAGTTTGATTGATTTTGAGAACATCCAAATTTATAAGGAAGTGGAGTATGAAATATCCAGAAAAGGAAATATTGAAGATAAATGTAGTTACTTAAAAAGTGTTTATGATGATATTGGAATACTCTTGAAACGAGTGTTTAAGTATGAAAATGATGATTCTTATATAATTGAGGATAAGCTGAAGGAAATTATTAAAAATTTAAAAGATAGATATTCATCAGTATTAAAATATGATGATGTTTATAAATATTTAATTAAGGAATCAGATGTCACTTTCTTCAAGAACAAAGATCTCAAATATTCTTTCTACCAGGATTTATATGAACTGGCTTATACACTATACTTAATTGATGATACAGAAATAGAGGAGTTAGATTTCATAAGTGCGTTTAGTTCTCCAACTCCACAAATATTAGAGAATAAAATCCGATTTTCAAAAAACAACTATGTTGTTGCCTACTTTTTGGAATCGTTAAAACCATTTTTTAACGGTTTTACACCTACTGCTATCGAAAAGAGTGAAGTCTTCTTAAACAAACAAAATAAGCCCATAAAAAGTACAGACATATACGCTTCATTGTCCAGAGGTAAGGGTAAAATTGACGATGAAAAGAATAAGATAGATGCTCATATTTTAAAGCT
>NZ_DATJCY010000308.1:0-12622 GCF_035577925.1 Gelidibacter sp.
CTGGAACTCCAGAAGCTTTTTGACCTTCCAAACTTTCGCCTTCTATCACATTGCCATCAGCATCCAAATACATGTCTTCAAAAGCATTCCCCGGTGCCATTTCTCTAAAATCCAATGAAAAGACTTCACCATCATTTTGTCTGTACATCATAAAACCGCCACCGCCAAGATTTCCCGCCGACGGGTAAACGACCGCCAAAGCAAAGTGAACGCCTACCATAGCATCGACGGCATTACCGCCTTGCTTCAAAATTTCCATTCCCACTTTACTGGCTTCAGGATGTGCAGAAACTACCATTCCGGTATTTGAAAACGCCGTTTTGCCTCCACTAAAAGTCGTTGCCACATTGGTTTTATCTCCGCCACAATTTAAAAAGAGAACAGAAATAAAAGTTAAGCTCAATAATTTAATACTATACTTCATATTATAATTTGTTTGGTTTTTGTTGATTAAGTTCCAAAATGGACTCTTTTTTGACACTTAAAAAGGGTGTCTTTTATTTAATTTTTAAAGATGTTTCTAAATATTCGGTTTTTGGATTGGATCGTGTAAATTCCTCGATCAGCTTATACGTATTTGGGATGGAGCTTTTAAAACGATCCAAAGTTTCTTCAGATATATTATTTTTACTGAACGGCACCATTTTTACATATTCCTGAATTTCGCCTTCGTTTCTGCCATATTTATAGTCATACGGAAATCTGCCATTATCATCAAGTTTCACATTTGAATTTGTTGTATTGGGCACACTGATAAAAAACTCGCTATCATTGATATTTCCAGAAGGATTAAACAGGTTTTTCTCCTTCATATACACATATAATTCTTCGGCCACATTAACCGCCGGATCTACAATGGCAATATTTTCTACCATAAAATCACGGTAAATATAAGTGCCGTCCTTTTTGTAATTATAGAGTTCATCCAGAACCTCGTTAATTTCTTTTGTTAAATAAGGATAATGCGTACATCCCAAAACAATCGCTTTTAAAGGTTGTGGATTATCGGCTTTTCTAATTTGCTCCAATAAACTCACTACATGATAACGTACATAATTTCCCGAATCATTGATTTGAAGAATCTGGCAGTCGTCCATATCCTGATTGTCACACAGCATTTTGCCATGATCAAAATCAAAATTATAGATATCCATTAACGTTTTATCAATCGCAAAATTTGGATCATTTAAAGAAGGCCCTCGATAATCGTCACGGGGCTGTTTATAATTTTTATTTACAAAATCGGGTTCTTCATCCACAGCTTCCGCAATGCCATGACCACCTTGATTAAAAACTTGGATTTCCCCGGTATAACCCAACTCGTCTTTGATGCGCAAAAGTGTATTTTCATAGCCTTTGGATGAGATGGTGCCAACCGTTGCCATAACGCCAATAGAGCCGTTTTCATCTTTTTTGAAAGTTGAAAGAGTACCACGTGCGCCTGCATCAATCACACCAATAACTTTTAATTCGATACCTGTTTTATCAATAAATTCCGTGATAAACTCACTGCCATAAGCCGTAGCGGTATTACAAGCAATTACAATCGATTTTACAGGTTGTTTATCCTTTTGAAATTCGGTATCAGTAGCATTGCGGTAATACTTATCGGAAAGTAAAAACTGCATGTCCTTTAAAATATGCTCAACCAACAAATCGGTTTTGTTTTCACTGGAATAATTACCGTAAGGCATATTCGCTTGATCGGCCAAATAGATAAATTTTTCGGAAGCAAAATCAGGAATAGCATCACTTCCTACCTCATTATTTGCATTATTATGAGCATCAAAATTAACAAGCGCATCCAGCACCGTTAATCCGCCTGTGCCAGAATCAAAAACACCAATGGGCAGACTTTTATCCATCTGCGGATAGGTTTTAAAATCGACATGATAAAATGAATCGGCATCATCTAAAATTGCAGATTCAATAGCACGCTCGCTTTTTTCAGGAATTTCATTTTTTGCGATACCCTTTTCAGGTTGATCCTTACAGGATAGCGCAAAGACTGCCAATAAAACCCAAAGGTACTGACTTCTAAAATGTTTCATTTTTGTTTTGTTTTGTGTAATAGATCTATCTTATTGATACTAAATTAAATGACTGTTTTTGTTAAATAATTATTTCACATTAAAATAACGCAAGCACAACGTAAGATGACTTTTCCAATTAAATATTAAGGGCTAAAATTAACAAGTGTTTCTAAATTTACCTACTTTAAACTTCGATTATTAAAATATTTAACTGTTTTATTGAAGTTTCGATATTATTACCACATTTAAATTTATACTAACAAAAAATTATCCTTTGAATGAAATGGATGACATCAATAAATTTAAAAGTTTCATTTCAATTTGCTAACACACTACTCATAATAAAAATTGTCATTCTTATTCGTATTTTAATAATATTTTTACTTTCTAAAAAATGAAATCTTTTGCAAAAAACTGAGTTAAATATCGCACTATTAAGCTGGCAGACTTTAGAATGCGTGCCAAGTGCTTCGGGCATAGTAAAATCTAAAGAAAGCTATTATGTCATTGGTGATGATTCTCCTTATTTATTTCACATCGACAAAAACTTTAAACTGATTTCAAAAGCCCAGATATATTCCATTGAAAAACTTCAAGGTATTACCATTCCAAAAATCGATAAACCTGACTTTGAAGCCATGGAAATGGTCAGCGAAACTGAGATTCTTATTTTTGGATCGGGTTCAAAATCACCAGAGCGCGATGTCTGTATTTTGGTTGAAATTGGAATTCAAACAATTTACACAAAATACGATATCTCCTTATTTTATAAACATTTAAGAAATTTAGAAATCATGAAAGGTTTTGAGTTGGATATTGAGGCTCTCGCTTTTGACGGTAATTTAGTCTATCTCTTTAACCGAGGTCGAAACCTCATTTTTAGCTTTTCATATAAAAAATTTATAGACTATTGTAAAACTGGAACAAACTTCCCAATTCCTAAATCCACGCTCTATGCCTTACCAAAAATCAATGGTTTGGAAGCTGGTTTTTCGGGCGCCACAATTTTTGAAGATAAATCTTATTTGATTTTTACAGCGGCTGTAGAAAATGCACCCAATGCTTATGATGACGGCGAAATTTTAGGCAGTTTTATCGGTGTGATTCCCTTAGAAAATGGAACGATTTCAGATCACTTTCTCATTCAGCAAATTCCCAACCCGGGATTTCCATTAAAAGTTGAAGGCATTACCATTGATAGAATAATATCTAACACCCAAACCGATCTTATTCTCGTTACCGACAACGATGGCAAATCTTCAGAAATATTAACACTTCGAATGACCGTAAATAAAATAGATAATTAGCAACATAAGGTTTTGGAAACTTATCATTAGAAAGAATTTGAATCTGATAAACCCTAGAAATCAAAATAAATTCACTATTTTTAATCATTCTAAACAACAGTGATTAACTCTGATAAATCGACCATAAAATGTACACAAAAGACAAAATAGACAGTTTTGTTAAAACGGCACCAATTCTTCAAGACATCATTAACGCAAAACCAGTTTCTTGGCTGAATCCAGAATTAAAATTGATGAAAAATGCTCCTAAGTTTCCCATAACGCTCAAGGACATGAAAGCTGCGGAGGATTTATGGAAGCGTTTCGCTCCCTTTTTTGTAAAAGCATTTCCTGAAACCGAAAAAAGTAACGGTGTTTTAGAATCTCCTCTCCAAGAAATTCCAAATATGCAAAAACTTTTAAGTAAGGAAAACGGTCAAATTGAGGGGCGATTATTTTTAAAATGCGATAACGAACTCCCAATTTCTGGATCGATCAAAGCTCGTGGTGGCTTTTTTGAAATTATGGTCTATGCCGAAAAATTGGCACTTGAAGCCGGTTTACTAAAAAAAGACGACGATTATAGTATTTTAACCTCGCCAAAATTCAAGGATTTTTTCAGCAAACATAAAATTGGCGTAGGTTCAACGGGCAATCTCGGTTTGAGCATCGGAATCATTAGTGCAAAACTTGGATTTCAAGTGACCGTTTTCGTTTCTGCCGATGCCAAGGAATGGAAAAAAGAACTGTTACGCGAAAAAGGCGTTACCGTAGTTGAATTTGCGGGCGATTTTAGTGAAGCCATTTTGGCCGGACGCAACCAAACCAATGCCGATCCAAATGCGCATTTTGTTGATGATGAAGATTCACAGGATTTATTTTTGGGTTATACGGCTGGTGCACTTCGGATTGCCGATCAATTAAAATCACAACACATCAAAGTGGATGCCGAGCATCCATTATTTGTTTATTCACCTTGTGGTGTTGGCGGATCGCCTGGTGGTACTGCTTTTGGCCTCAAACAAATTTATGGTGATCACGTGCATTGTTTCTTTATAGAACCAACTCATTGCCCAGCAGTTTTAACGGGATTGGTTACAGGTGAAATGAGCCATATCAGCGTTCAGGATATTGGACTTGATAATGTGACCGAAGCCGATGGATTGGCCGTAGGCCGCCCTTCTCATTTTGCTACAGAGATCAGCAAACACCTCATCAGTGGGGTTTTCACGATAGAAGACGAAACACTATTCAAATTATTGGCACAATTAAAAGATTCGGAAAATATTTTTTTGGAACCTTCTGCAACGGCTGGTTTGATTGGACCTCAGCGCGTACAACAGACAGATTATGCAAAAACACACCAACTCAATTTAAAAAACGCCACACATATTGCTTGGGCCACAGGAGGTTTTTTAGTGCCTGAGCATCAAAGGCAAGAGTTTTATGAGAGAGGGCGTAAACAATTGGTTGCAATCTAGATGTCTGGCCATAAAACTAACTTTATAAAATTAAAAAGCTACCCAAAACATCAATTTAGGTAGCTTTTTTTAATAATTAAACGAATGTGTTATAATGGAGAAACGAGTGTTTTAAACCACGTTTTTACATCACCTTCCAAAAATGGCGCGAGTTTTTCATCGACCATTTTATGATAGGTATTGATCCAGTCAATTTCTTCTTGCGAAAGCATGTCTTTAACGATAATACTTTTAAAGAATGGACATAAAGTCAAGGTTTCAAACTCATAAAAAGTATTCCATTGGGTTTTCTTCCAAGTTTTGATCAGAATAAGATTTTCATGTCTAATACCGTATTCTCCTTCCAAATAATAACCTGGTTCATTGGACATTACCATACCTTCATGCAATTCCATAGGATTAAGTTCTTTACGGATGCTTTGCGGACCTTCATGAACATTCAAGAAACTGCCCACACCGTGACCAGTTCCATGGTTATAATCTTTTCCTTCATCCCATAAAGGTTTTCTCGCCAACACGTCAAGATGCATCCCAAGTGTACCTTTCGGGAATTTAACTATGGAAAGTTGAATCAAGCCTTGAAGTGCAAGGGTCGCATCTCTTTTAAAATCTTCCGAAACATTTCCAAGAGGAAGTGTTCGGGTAATATCTGTAGTTCCTTCTAAATATTGGCCTCCAGAATCGACCAAAATACTCCCATCGTTGGTAACTTTATGGCTACCTTCAGATTTGGCCGAATAGTGCATAATGGCACCATTATCTTTATAACCAACAATATTGGCAAAACTAGCACCTACATAATTTTTTCCTTCTGCACGAAAACTATCTAATTTTTCACCAATACTATATTCATCCATCGGTTCCTTACCAGCAGTATGTGTCAGCCAATGTAAAAACTTGACCATCGCTACGCCATCACGAACCATCACCGTTCTAAAACCTTCTTGTTCGGTTTCGTTTTTAATAGCCTTCATCAAATTGCCAGGAACTGGTTTTTCGATAATGGTGTTTTTGTTTTTTACCGCTTCAAAAATAGATTGATTGCTATTTGGCGCAATCAAGATCGACGCATTATTCAAAGTATTAAGATGATCGTAAAATGCATCATAAGCTTTTAACGACACTCCAGAATCGGCCATCAAGCTTTTAGCATCGGCGGTTAACTTATCCAAATCAACAAATAAAATACAATCCTCAAGTGTTAGTAAGATATACCCCAAAAACACAGGATTACAATCTACATCACTGCCTCTAAGATTGACGGTCCAAACCACATCATCCAAACTAGAAATAATATGCGCCGTAGCACCTTCAACTTTCATTTTCTCACGAATGGCTGAAATCTTATCACTTACCGATTGTCCGGCACGTTCAATTGGATGCACAAACACTTCGTTTTTACTTGGAGCTGGTCGTTTCACCCATAAATCTTTTAGCAAAGGCAAATCGATGAGTTGACGGTTATGTTTTGTCAATTTCGCATCTAAATCCACCCAATTGGCATGTGAAGTAGCAATGCCATTTACCGCGACAGTGGCACCTTCAGAAGTTTGGGAAATAATCCAATCGATATAACCGATTGTACCTTCAATTCCACTTTTAAACAAATCGATGCCCGAGCCTTCCAACTCTTTTGGCGCTTGTGTAAAATAGCGGCCATCCGTCCAAAGTCCAGCTGCATCCATAGTCACAACTACAAATCCGGCAGAACCTGTAAACCCGGAAAGCCAAGTGCGTTCTTGCCATTCATCCGGCAGATATTCACTCATGTGCGGATCGGCAGAATATACAATAAAGGCCTCCACATTATTACTTTTCATTTGCGCCCTTAAAGCAGCAACTTTTTCTTTAGGTGTCATATTGTTATTTTTTTTGAAAGGCTAAAGTTACGGAAACTACTAGATAATTATAAAGTCTAATTTATTTTTTACAATGAATTCATTTCGAACAAACAAAATGGGACTTTAATGTAAAAAAGACAATTCAAAAATGCGGTCTACATTAAGGGCCAAAAGGACAACATTTCTATATTAACAGATAAAAAATTAACCCATTTTAAACAAATTGGTGTGTATTTGTCTAAAATGGGTTAAACTATAACTTATAAACCTTATTATTGATCGATTTCAGCAGAAAATCCCCAATGCGTCATATTGGCACGTGCAAAATCTAATTTATACTTTTCAGGAATTTGCCCTTTAAGCATCGCACCCGATTTAATGGAAGGAAAAAGTTCTTCGTAGGTAATCATTTCATTGAGTGACACGCGACGATAAATATGTGAACGGGTCAAATTTCCTGGTTTGTCCAAACCTGTTGCGCCCAAGAGTTCTACAAAATTCTTAATGGTCAATTGATGATAATTGGCAACCCGTATTTTTTTCTCTTCAGGAACCAATCCAACGGTGAGGTGTGGATCTTGGGTCGTAATTCCAGTTGGACATTTGTTGGTATTGCACAATAATGCTTGGATGCACCCTAAAGCCATTTTCATGCCACGCGCTTGGTAGCACATATCGGCACCTAAAGCAATGGCACGAGCAACGTGGAATGCCGACGTTATTTTTCCGGAAGCCATTAGTTTGATGTGTTTTCTAATATCCAAACCATTAAGAATATTATGCACAAAATCGAGACCGTCAATTAACGGTGCACCCACATAATTACTAAATTCGGGCGGTGCAGCACCAGTTCCTCCTTCGCCCCCATCAACAGCAATATAATCAGGATAAATATCCAACTCGACCATGGCTTTACAAATGGCTATAAATTCATTTTTATAACCAATACACAATTTAAAGCCTACTGGTTTTCCACCAGATAAATCTCTTAATTTTTGAATGAATTTCACCATTTCCAAAGGCGTATCAAAAGCCGAATGGAACGGTGGCGATACGACTTTGGTATGGGGCTGAATATGTCTGATTCTTGCTATTTCTTCCGAATTTTTCTCGGCTGGCAAAATTCCGCCATGGCCAGGTTTGGCACCTTGCGAAATTTTAAGCTCAATCATCTTCACGTTTGGATGCTGTGCCTTTTGTGCAAAAAGCTCGGGATCAAATTTTCCGTGTTCGTCACGACACCCAAAATAGGCCGTTCCTATTTGCCAAATCAAATCGCCACCATGCTTTAAATGATGGTCACTCAAACCGCCTTCGCCCGTATTGTGGGCAAAATTTCCAATTTTGGCACCGGCATTCAAGGCTTCAACAGCAACACCACTTAGCGCACCAAAACTCATGGCCGAAATATTTAAAATACTTGCCGAGTAAGGTTGTTTACAATCCTTATTTCCAATAAGAACGCGCGGATCTTGGTCTAGCGTGTCAAAAGCCTTGGGCGCAATAGAATGGCAAATCCATTCATACCCGCTGGCATAAACATCGAGTTGGGTGCCAAAAGGAATGGTATCGCGCACCGCTTTGGAACGTTGATATACCGTAGAACGATCCACACGATTGAAAGGCCGGCCATCAATATCCGATTCAATAAAATATTGATACATTTTTGGCCGCAATTCCTCTAAAACATAACGCAACCGCCCAAATACAGGGTAGTTTCGCATAATGGTATGTTTGGTTTGAAAAACATCATAATACCCCAAAATAGTTAGGGCCAATACAATGACAAAAAGCACATACCAGTTAGCACTTAAAAAAATGCCCAACGCCAATGTGACCACTAGCGCAATGGTAGATATGATAAAAAATTGAGTTCGCATAGCTATAAAATTGTAGATCCCACATGCTATTTCATAAAATGAAAATAGTTTAAATGATTTTTTTAATAATTTAAGAGAAGAGTTATGAGGTACAAATTACGACTTAATTTTAAAAAAATCAGAAAAAATATGGAGATAAAAACACCGCTATCAAATTTAAAATGAGTCTATTTACACCGGCATTTGATGGTAAGAAACACCCAATATAAATACTCATTTACAACAACTTAAGACCAACAAAAGAGGATCACGCCTATTCGCCCAACTTATAGAATCGGGTTGGTCTGTACTTATTTTCTATCTGTATCTCTTTTTTAAGCATTCCTTGTCGATCGATGGAATACAAACCGCTAAAATTGCCAGGGATAGCATTTGGGACGACCATAAACAACTTATCGTCCACAATATTGAACAAGTTCATGCGCGAGGACGGATTGGAAGTTGGAACATCCAGTTTGACGTAATTTTCTGGATTTGTGGTATCAAATTCGTAATACGAAAGTTTTAAACCATTTCTGGTAGAAACATCTTCACTGGAATCAAAAAGGTAAGGTTCTTCTGAAATGTGCAAATACAATTTGCTATTATACGACATGATGGACTGTGCAATCCGACCTTTTCCAAAATGAGATTCAATATCAATTTCCCAATCGGTATCAAAATCGGTTTCACCAGATTTAATACGGAATATTTTTGAAGGATTATGACTGTTAAACTGATTCCAACCCCAAGAACAAAAATAAAGATTCCCTGCTTCGTCTTTAGTGGTCGGATTATTTTCAGAAACGAAAAACCCAACGGTTTTAACACCGTGATAAGCAATGATTTTTTCAAAACTAAAAGTTGGAATATCGATAACTGCTAAATAAAAATTTTCCTCTTCTTCAGAAATCAAATTAAAACTGGCTTCTTCCAAAAAGACAACGCTCACATACAATTTATCGTCTTTATAATCCATAACCAATGATCCTGTTCGGACCAAATTATTTCCGTACTCATCTTCAAATTGAACCTCTGGTCGGAAAGCTTTGATATCGGCACGTAAATCCAACACCGCACCCAATTGCATCGTGAGCGGATTAAACGCCTGAATGGACTGTCCGCCACTATCTTCGTTATAATAAAAGCCCAAATTATCATTTACCAAAACCAATTTTCGCGACGGGAAAATATTGTCCTTCCCAATATACAATTCGCTGTCAATATACACTTGGTCAGAGCTGTTTAAGCTTAATCTAAACAAACCTGGCGTTGAAGAATAGCCACGTTTATCCTTGGCCATACTAAAAATATAATTTTTAAACGAATGATGTCCAGATGACGTTGAAGGATCAGAATTAGTGAAAATTTGATTGTCCTGAATTAAATCGTAGGTTTTGTTACTTTCCACGTCACCCAAGTTAAAACTAAAAAAACGCGTGATATCAGCCGTTGAAGCATCTTCTGTAGCCAAAACATAATTATAGGTCGAGTAATCGGTTTTTGGGTTTTTATTTTCATCGTCAAGATTGTTCACTTCGCACGATAGCAATCCTAAAAACAGTAAGCTAAAAAGCATTTTATATTTTATTGAAAACGTCATAAGCTTAGAAACTATAAGTTATTTTTACTCTAAAATGTCGACCGGGACTTTGCATCTTAAACTCATTGTAAATGTCCTCATTAAAAACATTTTTAAGTTCGCCACTAAGGGATATACTTTGTTTTGAAAAATCACGCATATAAATAAACCCAAGATTATGGGTATGTTGATTCGGAATAATACGACTTGTATTAATTTTTGAATCGCCAAACAAACCTAAAAACCCATCAGGCTCAAATTGCTTTTCGATATAATCGAGATAATATTGGTGCACGTAAGAATAATCCCAAAAAAACGACAAATCGGTAGAAAGCTTCAACAATTCCTTAATATTATAGGACGCACTGATATTCCCGTAATAAAACGGCATATTTGCAATCCGTGCATCTTTAAAATGCTGGTTGTTAAGATACTTATCTCTGGACGATTGCAAACGAAAATCATTCCAAGTTAAATTTCCGGACAATCGCAAATCCTCAACCGGTTCATAATTGGCCTGAAGCTCTACGCCCAAACCTTTGACATTATCAAGATTAAGAAATGTAGCCTGGTACTGATTCAAATCCTTTAATCGGATTAAATTTTTGGTGTCTCGATAATAGCCATTTATTTCAAATCCAAAAGTCGTTGTGGCATACGTGTATCCCAAATTGATATTTCTACTTTCTTCAGGTGTAAGCTCATAATTGGCTACAATAAAATTATTATCGCCAAATAATTCTTGTTGTTCCGGCAATCTGAACGTGTTTTCATAAGATACACGTGCATAGCTTTTATCATTAATATTGAATTTAAAAGCTTGCGAAAAACTCAGCCCTGTGTTCACCACTTCTTTGTCAACAATTTTCTGTTCCAAAGGATTATCTGACGCATCATATTGTCCTGCAAAATTTCCGAACAGATATTTGAATTGGGTATTGGATTCCAATTTTCGATCAAAAAACTGGGCATTCAAAGCAAAATTGGTGATCAATTTATCATAATTGGTGCCATTCAAATTAAGATCGCCTACATTCGAGGTTCGATTATAATGACTAAAAACCGTGTTGTTTTCGATTTGAAAATAATTATTGATCAGATAATTAAGGTTTGTTCGGGATGTAAATTGTTTAAAGTTATTTTCAAGATAACCTTTATCCAGCAACATATTTCCCATCTCAGAACCAGAATTGGTCGTGTGGGCAACGCCTTTCCAATCGTAATACACATTTTTGGCCAAATCAAAAATCTCAAAATCAATTTGACTATAAACCAAAAACTGATTGATACTCAATTTGTTTTCAAAAAAATGATTTTTATATTTTAAGGACGGAATAAAATTACCGCGCTCTTGCCGATACACTTCGCCAAAAGGCCGCGCTCTTGAAAACGGATCGTTTTGGATATCCTTCTTCAATCCGTAGGAATTCACTTTAAATTCAATGGTTTCTGCCCAAGACAAATCGCGCGCTTGCAACGAAAACTCAAGAGAATGCTGATTAAATCCGTTATGAAATAACCGCTCTCTAATATATGCTACTTGTCCGGTATTTGGATCTTTATAAGGCAGATGATCTACTTTATAATTGTTTTTTGAATAATTATAGAAACTATTAATTCCGAAAAACAGATGATCGTTTAGCTTGATATTGGCATTGGCCGTTGCAATATGCGTATCAAAAGATCCCGTTTCATAAGATACTGTTCCAGACGTTTTTTTACTGGTTTTTGGTACAATATTGATGGCACTTCCCAAAGCATCCACGCCAATTTTGGTAGGTAAAACACCTTTATAAATTTCAACACGACTAATGGCATTGGTTGGCACTTTAGTAAGTCCAAAGTTGGATCCCATATAATCAATGGGAATATCATCATACAAAAACTTGACCGCATTACCCTGAAAACCACCAACAATAACATTGCTTGTAGCTCCAAGACCACCAACATTTCTAATTTTCACGCCAGGACTTTTGTCAACAAGATCTTCAACCGAATTGGCACGACGGGTATTAGTTTCCACAGAAATAACATCCGATTTGATGGCACTGTTTTTTAACTTTTCACTTAAACTCAGTGTTTTTAGTTTCACTTCGTCCAGATCATAAGTGTTCATTTCGATATAAAGCGCCACTTTCAACACTTCACCTACTTTAATGTGTACCTTTTCAATACCATACTGAAAACCGTCATAAACAGGATACAAATGATAGGTGCCAGACGGCAAATTTTTGAACACAAAGTTTCCATTTTTGTCGGTCAGCGTTCGTCCGTTGGTTTCGACCAAACGTATCTCAACATTTTCTACCTGGTCATCGAGTGCGTTGATTAGCGTTCCTTCAATGGTTCCGGTATGTTGCGCCACGGCCAACACAGAAAAAAGCATAAAAAATAAGTTCAAAAAACTCCTTATCATAAAGGTTCAAAAGTTTTAAACTGGAAATTATTCTCTCCAGTTCGGGCGCATCTTTAAGTAACTCCTAACAAAAAGAGCAACTTAAAGATACGCCCGAAAATACAAAAAGCTCGGTTATCGAGCT
>NZ_DATJCY010000309.1:0-2825 GCF_035577925.1 Gelidibacter sp.
CGGGTAGTTTTTCTGGATTTTTTCCCAACATATTTGCAAGCTTTTCTACGACAAATATACAAATACCTGTAATGAAAAACAAGCTTAATAACGGTTAATACACTGGATTATAGATGATTAATCTACCTTAAGGAGTAACTAATTACCTAATTATCCGAGAGAATCCATAATCAAAACAAAATAACCAAAAAATAAAAGGTCGCCTAAATAGTTTTTAGACGACCTCTTTTTTATACTAAATCTTTCAACCGCTTACATCATTCCTCCAATCATAGCAATAACAAATGCCAAAATATAGATACTGATAACGACAATCGTAAAAACACCCATAAACTTATAATGTGATTTTAAATTAGAAAAAGCCGTGGTGAGGTCATCGTTATTATTGGTCTTTAATGCAAGTTTCGTTTTACGTGAAAAATTAAAAAGATACAACACCGGAAAAAAGTAAAGAAGCGCCAAAACAATATAAATCAATCCAAAATAAGACATATCCATGCCAAGACCCTCATACGGATTTCCTCCTGAAATCAAGCCCATCACTACACTAAAAAAGACACCAAAAAGAAGCATCAATCCGATACCAATAAATCCCAAAATAGACAGAAAATAGGTCCATGTAGAAGTTTCTTTTAAAAATCCCATAATGGTGGACGATACATTTAATTCAAAAGTTTCAAAAGCCGATTTTTCTTCCATAGTTTAAGACTATTTTTCAAAGGTTTTAACTGTTGTTATGATGATGCTCACGCAATCCAAAAGTTGTTCTTCGGTCATGACCAACGGCGGTGCAAAACGAATAATATTGCCATGCGTAGGTTTTGCCAAAAGCCCGTTATCTCGTAATGCCAAACAAATATTCCAAGCCGTATCACTGTCTTCTTCATCATTAATAACAATGGCATTGAGCAAACCTTTTCCTCTGACCAATTTGATAATATTACTTTTTTGGATATAAACGTTTAGTTCTTTTCTAAATAGTTGTCCCAGTTTTTCTGCATTATCGGCTAACTTTTCGTCCTTAACCACTTCCAAAGCAGCAATGGCTACAGCTGCCGCCACAGGGTTTCCACCAAAAGTACTTCCGTGATTTCCGGGTTGAATGACATTCATAATCGCGTTTTCGGCCAATACCGCACTCACAGGATAAGCGCCACCACTTAAGGCCTTGCCTAAAATAAGAATGTCGGGTTTTACATTTTCATGATCTACTGCCAGCAGTTTTCCCGTTCTGCCAATGCCCGTCTGTACTTCATCGGCCATAAACAAAACATTGTACTTGTCGCATAAAGCTTTGGCTTTAGCCAAATAACCTTCACTTGGCACATACACTCCAGCTTCTCCTTGAATAGGTTCCACCAAAAATCCTGCAACATTGGGGTGTTTTTCAAAAGTATCTTCCAAGACTTGCAAATTGTCATATTCTATTTTTAGGAATCCTTTGGTATAAGGGCCAAAGTTTTTACGCGCTACCGGATCATTGGAAAATGATATAATAGTGGTTGTCCGTCCATGAAAGTTGTTTTCACAAACAATTATTTCTGCTTGTTGTTCCTCGATACCTTTCACTTCGTAGGCCCACTTTCTACAAATTTTAAGTGCCGTTTCTACAGCTTCAGCACCGGTATTCATTGGCAAAACCTTGTCATATCCAAAATAGTTGGTCACATACGCTTCAAATTGGCCTAACATATCATTATAAAATGCACGTGAAGTCAACGTCAAAGTTTGCACCTGTTTGATCATGGCATTAACAATAGTTGGGTGACAATGACCTTGGTTAACAGCCGAATATGCCGAAAGAAAATCATAATATCTCTGCCCTTCAACATCCCAAACATACACACCTTCTCCTCTACTCAATACTACAGGTAGCGGATGGTAATTGTGCGCACCATACTTGTTTTCTAAATCAATCGCTTGTTGCGAAGTTAATTGGTCTAAAGCAGTCATTATTATTAGAATTTTTAAATCCCATGTTCAATATAAGACATTGTTTGTCAGTGTTTTAAAATAATTAAACATGGTGTATTATATCTCGCTCAGCGAGAAATCGACCATTCCTTCTGTACCTTTATTCTTTCAGTTTCCGATAGTTATCAGAACGAAAAAGCAGCGTGGGAGAGAAATCATCCGTAAGGACATCAAATTTATAAAATATATTAGACCTCCTAAAATTTGCGAGTCTAATTTTAAGTCCATATCCACAATTTCATTTGATATGGATAAAATCGCAATTTCAAATTCGCAAATCGAAATTGGTTTCACTATTTTTGCGGCATGGGAAGAAGAAATAGAAAACAAATTTTTGAAAAAGTATTGGTGGTCGATGCTGGAGCCAAAGGTAAATCAGTAGGAAAATCTCCGGACGGTGCCGTTATTTTTATTCAGAATGTAGTGCCAGGTGATATTGTTGATGTGGAAACTTTTAAAAAGCGTAAATCTTTTTATGAAGGCAACGCCATAAAATTTCATGAATATTCTGATAAGCGTACGACACCCCAATGCCAGCATTTTGGAGTTTGCGGCGGTTGTAAATGGCAAGATATGGGCTATGAGCACCAATTGTACTTTAAACAAAAAGAAGTTGAAAACAACCTTAAAAGGATTGGACATCTGGATCTGCCTCCCATTACCCCTATTTTAGGATCCTCAAAAGATTATTTCTACAGAAACAAAATGGAATATTCTTTTAGTGATAGCCGATGGCTAACCTTTGAAGAGATCCGCTCGGATGTTGATTTGGGCGACAAAAATGCTTTAGGATTCCATATTCCGGGTATGTGGGACAAAATATTGGATATCGAAAAATGTTGGCTGCAAGC
>NZ_DATJCY010000310.1:0-2897 GCF_035577925.1 Gelidibacter sp.
TGTAAATCTTCAAACAGAATGTAATTTGCTATTTCATTACATTGTTCAATAGCGTTTCCTGCTTGAAAAGCACCGTCATAAGCATTGGCAGCCCATGAAGAACGCTGGTTAATAAATTCTTCGTCATGAGCCTTTTCGGGAAAACTGGTATTTAATAGCTCTTGTAGTCGTAACCTGAAATACGAGAGGTCTTTTTGTGGTGTATCCATACAATATTTTGTTTAAAGTCTAAAATTATAACAGTAGATAAGAGCCTTTAAAGATGCGGTAGAATTTGGCTTTGAAAAGAAGTATATGACGTATTGTTAGATCTTATAAAACAGAAAAGTGTATTTTTACGCTTAATAAAATTTAATCAAATAGTATCATGAACGAATTAATCAAGAAAATTAGTGAGGAGTTTGAAGCCTTTAAAAATGACTCAAACCTTCAGGCAGAAAACAACAACAAAGCAGCAGGTACAAGAGCCAGAAAAGCATCATTGAATCTGGAAAAGCTTTTGAAAGAATTTAGAAAAGCCTCTTTAGAAGCATCTAAATCATAATGTCAACCCTCCAAATTTGGAGGGTTTATTATTTATTTCAATTTTAGTATATTTGCCAATTTCAATATTTATTCTCGAAGATACAAGCCGAAAATTTTCTATTTCATATTTTACTCCAAGCAATTTTTCGTGGCTATATTATAAATTTTATAAATCTTAGTTAAAACTTTAACTCTTTTGTATCGAAAAAGACCAAAAGACGCACGATTCAGACTACTGATCATCATAAAATAGACCTTAGTTTTATCCTATCTGTATCTGTCAATTCATTTCATGAAATTATTAATGAAATTTATCTGAAAAAGGATACATGTTTGATAAACAATAAATCATCAAAAATGAAGGTCAGCAAATCCATAAAGAACAATTTAATAACAGTAATATGTTACCTGTATGTGTTACTGTTTGTGTATACAGCCGTGAGTAAGGCTTTGGATTTTGAAAAATTTCAGGTTCAGTTAGGTCAATCTCCCCTTTTAAGCGCTTTTGCGGATTGGGTTTCATGGGGAGTAATTTTATCTGAATTATTTGTTGCCGGTTTATTATTGTTTGATAAAACTCGGCGTATTGGTCTTTACATTTCCCTCGCGCTGATGACTATGTTTACAACCTATATAGTCATCATATTGAACTTTAGCTCTTTTGTGCCTTGTTCCTGTGGAGGGGTCTTGGAAAAGATGGGCTGGACGGAGCATCTGATTTTTAATATCTGTTTTATTATTCTTGCACTTATTGCTTTAATCTTGGAAAAGAAACAAACTGATACTCAAAAACTCAGCCTGTTAAGACCTAAATCATTTATTATATCAATACTAACTATTTTCTTCGGAGGAATTATGTTTGTAATCGGTTTATATCTTCTATCAGAGGAAGAAATACATAGAAATAATAGTTTTTTAAGAAGATACCCTCCACATCCTGTAACCATAATAAAAGGTTTAAATATCAAGTATAATTCATATTATATTGCAGGTGTAGCTGAAGATCGTATATATCTTGGAAATACAAGTGCCCCTGCACATATTTTAAGTGTTGATACTACTATCACAAACGTAAAAACCCACCAGATAGAACTTGATAATGAACAAAAAATTACTTTTTTTTCTCCACAAATAAGAATACGGTCACCTTATTTTTTCCTGATTGATGGTAATGTTCCTGTTATTTTTAAAGGAAAATTATCTGATTGGAAAGCGCAATTCTATTGGCAAGGGGACAATAACGGTACTTTTTCACAAATTGAAGCTGTTTCCTTAACCCAGTTTGTTTTTAGAGGTTTAGATAAAAACAACAACCAAAATGTCATTGGGCGTATTGATTTTGGAAATCCTCAAACTTTAAAAATATCCGATGAGTTATTACAGAAACAGATTGACGGAATCTTTGATACCGATGGCATGTTACGGTATAATTCAGAATTAAACAGTTTGGTATATGTGTATTATTATAGAAATGAATTCTTAACAGCAGATACAGAGCTCAAACTTGACTACAATGGACGTACAATTGATACTGTAAAAAACGCTGTAATCAAAATTGCATCTACAAATTCAGGTCAAGTCAGAACTCTTGCTGAGCAGCCTTTATTAGTGAACCACCAAAGTTATTCTTCGGGTAAATACTTATTTATAAAGTCGGGCAGGTTAGGCAAATATGAACCTGAAGAAATGTTAAAAGATGCTTCGATTATTGATGTATATAATCTGGAAAACAGAACCTATGAATTCAGCTTCTATCTTTATGATTATGAAGGGGAAAAAATAAAGAGTTTCCAGATTTATAGAAATCTTCTAATTGGACTTAGTGAGCACTATATAGTCCTATATCGTTTGAATACTTTAAATTTTGATTTGAAATTTTAAAAATATACGGCTGTATCTTGGGAAATCGCGAACCCCAAAAAGAGTGTAGTTTAATCCTTAAATTTAAATATTATGAAAACAAAATTTTTAAAAACAGTATTGCCAGCAATTGTTTTAATGTTGGCTGTGGCAAGTGCTTTTGCATTCAAAAACGTAGAAGGTAAAGCATTATTAGCTCCTGAAATAGGGTGGGTAAATCTCGAAGGTTCGCCTTGTGAGGTACCTGTTATGTGTGATAACAACCCTGCTCTAAATGTAATTTGTAAAACTATTGTTAATAATCAAGTCCATCAAGCTTTTGGAAAGCCATTTCCAGGGTCGATGAGCTGTATTACAGTGTTGTATAGAATGCCAATGAACTGAGTAGGAATAGCAAAAAAGAGGCTGTCTAAAAAGGCAGCCTCTTTTTTTATGTTTTTTATTTTAGAAAGCGCATTGGTTTTCTTATCTTAATGTTATGAAAAGCAACGTTATATGGAAGACCAACAGCC
>NZ_DATJCY010000311.1:0-15912 GCF_035577925.1 Gelidibacter sp.
GCATCTTATTGCTAACGAAATCAATAATGCAATAGATAAAATACAACAATACCGATTGGACGAGGGAAAAAGTTTGGAATCTGAATTTGTGGATCGCGTGAAAAATATTTCAGATCTTCTTGATAAAGTTATTGCCATGGATCCTGAGCGCATTGAAGGCGTAAGAGAACGTTTACACAAAGGTGTTGCCGACTTAAAAGAAAAAGTTGATGAAAACCGATTTGAACAAGAGTTGGTCTTTTATATCGAGAAATTTGACATTACCGAAGAAAAAGTGCGATTAAAAAACCATTTGGATTATTTTATCAAAGCCCTAAAAAGTGACGATTCCAACGGAAAAAAACTAGGTTTTATCAGTCAGGAAATGGGTCGTGAAATCAATACCATTGGTTCAAAAAGTAATTATGCACCCATGCAAAAGCTGGTGGTCCAGATGAAAGATGAGCTTGAAAAAATTAAAGAACAATTATTGAATGTGCTTTAAAAAACACGAAAAAAAACAAAAAGGAGATCATAGACTAAAGATAACAGCTAAAATATAATTTCGTGACTAAACTTAAAGACATCCCCAACCACGGCAAACTTATCGTATTTTCCGCACCTTCCGGTTCTGGAAAAACTACACTTGTGAGACATTTACTGAAACAGGAAGAACTTAATTTAGAATTCTCCATTTCAGCAACCTCAAGAGAAAAACGCGGCGATGAAGTAGATGGTAAAGACTACTATTTTTTGGACACGCAAGCTTTTAAAAATTGCATTAAAAATGATGAGTTTCTAGAATGGGAAGAAGTATATCGCGACAACTTTTATGGCACTTTAAAAACCGAAGTGGAACGCATCTGGGCCAAAGGTAAAAACGTTATTTTTGATATTGATGTTTCTGGCGGTTTGCGCATTAAACGAAAATTCCCAGATCAGACTATTGCTATTTTTGTAAAGCCACCAAGTATTGACGAACTTAAAATACGTTTAAAAAAACGTCAGACGGAAAGTAATGACAAAATTAATATGCGTATTGCAAAAGCTTCTGCAGAACTGGCCACAGCTCCTTTATTTGACGTGATTGTGGTTAATGACGATCTTGACAAAGCCCTTTCAGAATCCTATAAACTGGTATCTGATTTTATTAAAAAAGATTAGAAATAACTTTATTAAAATGAAAATCGGACTTTATTTTGGCACCTTCAATCCCATTCACATTGGTCATTTAATTATTGCCAATCATCTGGCTGAACATAGTGACCTCAACCAAGTTTGGTTCATGGTGACGCCTCAAAGTCCTTTTAAAGTTAAAGCCTCCATGTTAAATAACCATGACCGCTTGGAAATGGTTTATCGCGCCACAAAAGACTATGACAAACTTCGGCCAAATGCTATCGAATTTGGTTTGCCACAGCCAAACTTCACAGTTGATACACTTGCCTATTTGGAGGAAAAATATCCAACACATGAGTTTTCACTAATTATGGGCGAAGACAATCTGAAAAGTTTTCATAAATGGAAAAACTATGAGCTTATTTTAGAAAACCATACTATTTACGTCTATCCAAGATTATCGGAAGGTGTGGTCGAAACACAATTTGACAATCATCCAAAAATCCATCGTGTAGAAGCGCCAATCATGGAATTATCTTCTACATTTATACGAAATGCCATCAAAAACGGCAAAAACGTTAAACCCATGTTACCAGAGCATGTTTGGGAATATGTGGATGAAATGAATTTTTACAAATAACAAAATCCCTGCTTTTACAGGGATTTTATATTTAAATTCCAAAAAACCGTTTCGCTTTCTCAATTACAAAACAGGAATTTCAATTTTATTTAATTCATTCTTATAAGTGATGATATCAGCTTGAATGAGCCCGTTTTCAGGATTGATGGTTTCTTTAAATAAATCCTGATAATACGCAATCCCATCTAACAAATTACTCTTAAAAGCAACCCATCGTTTAATATTTTTAGCAGAAAGTTCATCCGTGAAATTTGCAATGTCGTTTCTTAAATAATCAACATACATTTTTAATTCCTTAACAAACATATTGGGGCGGTACGTTTCAGAAAGCACTGATAATCTGCCATAAATATGTTGTGCCATTTGAGACAACGACACTTCTTTGTCAAAATACGCCAAATTGGGTCCTGGACAAATAACCACACCTTGCTGCTGACCTTTGATTGGAATTTGATTTTCTAGATAAGAGGCATTTGCCAAACCTACACAAAGACAGGATTTTTCGGTAATCTTATTTTTTGCAATTTCATACTTTGAAGTGTCCATTGATTCCTTTCGTTCATCAAGTTCTGCCAATTTCACATCTTGATATTTTTTTGAAGCTGTACAAATACCTTCTGGACCAAACTCTTTGCTCAATGCCAACAATTTTTTAGGACAAGAACTTCCTGCTTTGTTTTTAGCTATGCGTTGTTGTTTAAAAAACTCATTTGAAGTTCCTCTAATTGCATTAAATGGCACGCCTAATGGCGAAATATCACTCAAATATAAATCAGATTCCTTGGCGCCCATCATTAGTTTTCTGGTTTCATCATCAACTGAAGTGGCCTCAGGAACCAACAAAAATGGCGTTCCCCAACCTACCGAATCGACCCCATAATTTGCAATTAAAAACTCGTGCTCATCGGCTGTACCAACACCACCTTGAGCAGTAATTTTAATGTCCAATGGCTGTTTTGGAACAGGCAAATTCTTATCCTCCAATGCTTTTATAAAAACCGCATGCGTATCTTGTATCAATTCTGATTTTTTAGTTTTGAATTCCTCCAAAATAGGCCCAAATAAAAAACCTTCGGTTGCAAAAGCATGTCCGCCACAGTTTAAACCCGATTCTACGCGATATTCAGAAACCCAAAGTCCTTTTTTTGCTAAAAATTTACCTTGGATTATGGCCGAACGAAAATCACTTACTTTTAAAATGATTTTCTTTTTGATTTGACCATTATCGTCTGGATAAAAATCATTGAATTTCTCAAAATAGCTATATAGCCTTGGATTCATTCCTGCAGAAAGCACCACGGACGACGCCAAATTACTTTTGGCAAAGCCACGAAGTGATGCGTGGGCATCATTAAACTCAATAGGTAATTGTTTGTTTTTAATAAAATTATCCTTGTCGATTTTGGTCATGATATTCACATCAATCTCCCCAGCCGATAAATGGGCGTCGATATAACTTTTAATGGTTTCTTTAATAGCGACACCTTCTTCCAAAATTTTTGAAAGACCTTCCCTCAAACCTGATGTATTAGGAAGCATGCTAATAAAACTTTCCATTGCCGATTTACTTTCGGATAATTCTTCTTTAAATTTTGCAAATTTATCTTTAACAATGGTATCCACTAAATTCAAATAAGCAGTAATGCGTTTGGCACGATAATCCTCTACTTTTTGGGAAATTTCTTGATAAGGCAAACTGAATTTCTGGCTGTAAAAAGCATTCATCTTTTCTAGCAAATCGTCATCAATAATTGAAATAACCGACGAAATTCCAAATTGAGCAACACGAATGGGGCTATCTATAGTATAGGCCAAACCCATGACAGGAATATGAAAACTATGTACTTGTTTGGATGCTGTCATAATATTTTTTTTAAAAAATAATCAAGCTCCAAAGATGATACATATCATAAGATCAAAAGGTGATAATTGTCATGTGATTTGTTATTTTAATTGTGTTAGTTTGGAGATTATCCTTTTTTGAAAAAGTAGCTTTCTAATTTTTAGAAGATTTTATAATAGCTGTAAAAAACCTAGCAAGTTTTTAAAACCTGTTAGGTTTAGAAGTGATAAAACGCATTTTCATAATGCGTCAATTCTTCTTTTGATTTGTTTTTGAGTATGGCAATAATATCAAATCGCGTTTCTAAAGTGATGTCATTTTCTATAATAAAAGCATCCATAGCTTTAACTAATAGTTTGATTTTACTGGGTGAGACAAACTCTTGAGGATCGCCAAAAAAGTCGGAGTTTCGGGTTTTTACTTCCACACAAATCATCATATTATTGTGTTTTGCAATAATATCGATTTCCGCCTTTTGATAAAAGTAGTTTTTACAAACAATTTCATAACCTTTGGATAGCAGATAATCTGCGGCAAGTTTTTCGCCTATCTTACCAAGTTCGTTATGTTGTGCCATGGTTTAAGTTTTCAGTCGCACTTTTCAGTCACGGTTTTTGGTCGGTATTTGCTAGCTAAAAAATAAAATTATTTATCAAATTTCACCGTAGTTCCTTCTTTTGTTACGGCAAGCTCGATGTTTCGGCCAAAAATCAATGCGCGATTATCATCTTCATGTCCGGCGGGCATTTCAAAAGCAATCGGAAAATCATAATCTGCCAAAGCATCCAAAATCAATTGCTCAATGCCACTTCCCCAAGGGGTAGTATTTTGGCGTGTGTTTGAAAAATCACCTACAAGCACACCTTTGCAATTATCAAAATAACCGGCACGTTTTAAACTTTGCAGCATTCTATCAACATGGTATAAATGCTCTCCTACTTCTTCTATAAATATTATTTTTCCGGAAGTATCAATATTTGTTTTTGAACCTAACATACTATGCAACAAGGTCAAGTTGCCACCAACAAGCTCTCCAGAAGCTTTTCCTACTCTGTTAAAAATTGAGCCTTCCAAAGTGTAAGCCAAAGGTTTTCCAAAAATCGCATCTTTAAATGTGGCCACACTTTCTTCAATACCTTTTAAATCGGTTGTAATACCAGCCGCCATAACAGCATGCAGTGACTCAAAACCCTCATTATGCAATTGGCTATGAAGTGCCGTAATATCCGAATAGCCAATGACCCATTTTGGTTTGTTTTTAAACTTGGTATAATCCAATTTATCCAAAATCCTTACAGCTCCGTAACCTCCACGTGCGGACCAGATGGCACTAATAGTTGGATCATCCATCGCTTTTTGAAAATCGGCGGCACGTTGGGCATCAGTGCCAGCAAAGTGATTGGCATCGGTATATAAATTTTGCCCCAAAACAGAATGCAATCCCCAACTCTTCAATAAATCTTGAGCGTACTGGATTTCGGCATTCTTATTTTTTAAAACTCCTGAAGGTGCAACAATAGCCACGGTGTCCCCTACTTTTAAATAAGGCGGACGCACAAGTGTATGCTGTTTCATAGGAGCAGTTATTTGTTGTGCCGAAAGATCTTGAATTCCAACAATCAAAGCAAGGCAACTTAATACGAGGGTAAATGTAATTTTTGACATAACGTAAAAATACATTTTTTTTCTAAATAGAGGTCAAAATGCGTACTTTTGTAGCTTATGTAAGGACACCAAATTTATAGTTGCTCTCCTTTACACCTTTAATATCATGAACAAAACAAGAATTATAGGATTAGCGCTTTTAATTATCGGAATTATTACGCTTTCCGTTTTTGAAAATAGTGGAATTAATTTTATTTCTGGAGGTTTAATTAGCTCTGGAGGTTTATTACTACTTACTGGAAAAATAACCGCTCCTTCATTTTAACAACGTTCATTATAACTCAAAAAACAAATATAAACCGTCCTCTCGATGTTGTTTGAGATGACAGATTGAAAACATATGAATCATCCAAAAAGATATACCATTACCGCCGCTTTGCCTTATACCAACGGCGCTATTCATATTGGCCATTTGGCTGGTGTTTACGTACCTGCCGATATTTATGTTCGCTATTTAAGACTTACTGGAAAAGACGTTGCTTTTATCTGCGGAAGTGATGAACATGGCGTTCCGATTACCATAAAAGCAAAAAACGAAGGTGTGACACCTCAGGATATTGTGGATAAATATCACGCGATCATCAAAACATCTTTTGAAGATTTTGGAATTAGTTTTGATAATTATTCGCGTACAACGGCTCCCATCCATCATGATACGGCTCAAGAGTTTTTTAAAACCTTGTATGATAAAGACGAATTTATTGAAGAAGTTACCGAACAGCTTTATGATGAAAAAGCAGGTCAATTTTTAGCCGATCGGTTTGTCACTGGAACCTGCCCTAAATGTGGTTATGAAGAAGCTTACGGCGATCAATGCGAACGTTGCGGCAGTAGCTTGAATGCAACAGATTTGATCAATCCGAAATCAGTTATCACCGGAAATGTGCCCACTTTAAAGCAAACCAAACACTGGTTTTTACCATTAGACAAACATGAGACATTTCTAAAAGAATGGATTTTGGTAGGCCATAAAAAAGACTGGAAACCTAATGTTTACGGCCAAGTAAAATCGTGGATTGATGATGGCTTGCGTCCAAGAGCGGTAACCAGAGATTTGGATTGGGGAATTCCTGTACCTCTTGAAGGTGCTGAAGGCAAAGTGCTATACGTTTGGTTTGATGCGCCTATTGGTTATATTTCTTCAACCAAAGAATGGGCCGAACGTGTTGGAAAAGATTGGGAACCGTATTGGAAAGACAAAGACACCAAATTGGTACATTTTATTGGAAAAGACAATATCGTATTCCACTGTATTATTTTTCCAGCCATGTTAAAAGCGGAAGGATCGTATATTTTACCAGATAATGTGCCTGCCAATGAGTTTTTAAATTTGGAAGGCAATAAATTGTCAACTTCAAAAAATTGGGCGGTTTGGTTGCCAGAATACTTGGAAGATTTCCCTAATCAACAAGATGTTTTGCGTTATGCACTAACTGCAAATGCACCAGAAACTAAGGATAACGATTTTACTTGGAAAGATTTTCAGGCAAGAAACAATAATGAATTGGTGGCTATTTTTGGAAATTTCATCAACCGCGTCGCTGTTTTAACCGACAAGTATTATAATGGCATTGTTCCTGAACCTTCAGAATTTAGTGCTGTTGATCTTGAAACTTTAGCGGCTATTAAAGCCTATCCTGAAGTTATTTCAAGTTCTATTGAACGCTACCGATTTAGAGAAGCAAGCCACGAATTGCTTAATTTGGCAAGATTGGGCAATAAGTATTTAGCCGATGAAGAGCCTTGGAAACTTGTCAAAACGGATGAAGTTCGTACCAAAACGATCATGTATGTCTCGCTTCAAATTGCCGCAGCTTTAGCCATTTTAAGTGAACCGTTTTTACCATTTACTGCTGAGAAATTAAAAACAATGCTCAATATCAATACTGTTGATAGCGGAATTTCTTGGAATGACATTGCTTCAAAAAAAGTACTTCTTCCAACCGGGCATCAAATTGGAAAAGCCGAATTATTATTTTCTAAAATAGAAGATGATACCATTCAAAAACAATTGGATAAACTTATGGCCAGTAAAAAAGCCAACGAAATAGCCAACAGAAAAGTAGAACCACAAAAAGAGACCATCACTTTTGATGATTTTGCAAAATTGGATCTGCGTGTAGGCACCATCATTTCGGCCGAAAAAATGCCAAAAGCTAACAAGCTCTTTATTTTGCAAATAGATACTGGTATTGATGTTCGCACCATTGTTTCTGGAATTGCCGAAAGTTTTACGCCTGAAGAAGTGATTGGAAAACGTGTCACCGTGTTGGTCAACTTAGCGCCAAGAACTTTGAGAGGCGTTGAAAGCCAAGGTATGATATTGATGACGGAATCTGAAGATGGAAAATTAGTATTTGTCAATCCCGACACCTCAACCAACCTCGGCAAAGGTGATGGCTATGTGCCAAACGGATTGCATATTAGCTAAATTATTTTAATGAAAATGGTCAACAATCTTTTGAAAAAACAGATAATTATCATTAATAATTAAATATCTTATGAAAAATATACTAACGCTATTCTTGTTGACTTGCCTAACGCTTTTTGGGTGCAAAACAAAAGATATCACGTACAAATCTTCGGATCAAACCAGCATAGCACTTGTTGGCACCAAATGGGTATTGATCAAACTTAACGGCGATGTAGTACAATTAAACAACCCACAGCTAACACAGCCTTTTATTAAACTATCAGAAGATAAAAACATTGGTGGCAACGGTGGCTGCAATAGTTTTGGCGGGAGTTATACCCTGACAGACAAAAATGCCATTTCATTTTCCAAAATGATATCTACATTGAGATATTGCGAAGATCAAGGCATTGAAAGTGCATTTATTGGCAACTTACAAAAAACAGCTTCCTATGGCATCACCAAAAATGAACTTATCTTAAAAGATGAAAACGGCCATATTTTAGCAGCATTCGAACCTGTTTCAGATTAAAATCAAAATACTCCTATTTAAAAAAACAAAAAAATGAAACGTACAATTCTAAATTTCTCATACATAGCTCTTGCAGTTTTAATGACAAATTGTAACTCTAACAAGAAAAACGAAGTTCAAAAAGTAGAGGAATCTATTGAAATATATCCAGAAGACACAAGCAGAAATGCATTGGATTGGGACGGAACTTACGAAGGTGTTTTACCGTGTGCCGATTGTGAAGGTATAAAAACCACTATTGTTATCCATCAAGATCATACCTATACTATCAAAGAAACATATTTAGGAAAGGACAATAATACTTTTGAATCTGAAGGCACTTTTGAATGGGATGACAAAGGCCAAAAAATCACTTTTTCTGATGCTGATAAACGTTCCTACTTTGTTGGCGAAAACACATTGACCCACTTGGACAGTGACGGCAACAAAATTATTGGAGATATGGAAGCACTTTACGTTTTGCAAAAAAAAATGGATTAATTCAAAACTATAAAAACATTAAAATCTAAGAACTGTTTGAAAATTCAAGCAGTTTTTTTTATCTTAATTATCTTTATAATTCTTTTTTAAACATAACCATGGCCCTGATTTCTTACATTATTTCTCAAACAAAACTTCCAGAATCATCAGTTAAAAACACTGTCGAACTCTTAAATGAAGATGCCACCATTCCATTTATTTCTCGTTATAGAAAAGAAAAAACCGGGAATTTAGATGAAGTTCAAATTGGCACAATCGTAAAATTGAAAGAGCAATTTGAAACGCTTGAAAAACGAAAATCAACCATCTTAAAAGCCATTGAAGAACTAGATGCACTAACTCCCGAATTAAAGAAGAAGATAGAAGCTGTTCAAGATTTGACCGCGCTCGAAGATTTATATCTGCCGTTTAAAAAGAGCAGAAAAACAAAAGCAGAGATAGCTCGACAAAACGGATTGGAACCTTTGGCAAAAATCATCATGAGCCAGAATGCATCCGATATAGAATCTATTGCTTACAAATATGTAAAAGATGCCATTTTTTCTACCGATGATGCTTTGGAAGGCGCACGTCATATTATTGCCGAATGGATCAATGAACGCACCGATATCAGAACGAATATTAGGCAACAACTGGAACGCTTTGCAATGATTTCAACAAAAGTAGTAAAGTCAAAAGTTGATGATGATGAAGCTCAAAAATTTCGAGATTATTTTGATTGGGAAGAGGCTTTAAGTCGTATTCCATCACATCGATTATTAGCTATTTTACGTGCAGAAAACGAAGGATTTATCAAATCAAAAATTTCAATTGATGATGATAAGGCCATTAGCAAAATTGAAGATCGGATTATCCGATCCAATAACGACTGCGCTGAACAAATCAAAATAGCGATTCAAGATGCTTATAAACGACTGATATTGCCTTCACTTTCCAATGAAGCGCTTCAAAACGCAAAAATAAAAGCTGATGAAGCTTCTATCTCGGTATTTGCAAAGAATTTAAAACAGTTGCTATTGGCTTCGCCATTGGGTGAAAAACGGGTTCTTGCCATCGATCCTGGTTTCAGATCAGGTTGCAAACTGGTTTGTCTCGATGCTCAAGGAAAGTTGTTATATAACGAAACCATTTATCCACATGCACCAAAAAATGATGTTCTTGGTGCCATGAAAAAAATAAGTTCGTTATCCGAAGCCTATCAAATTGATGCGATTGCCATCGGTAACGGAACCGCATCGCGCGAAACTGAAGCGGTTGTCAAAAAAATAAAATTCAAAAACGATATTCAAGTGTTTATTGTTAGTGAGGCCGGTGCCAGTATTTATTCGGCATCAAAAATTGCCCGTGACGAATTTCCCGATTACGATGTCACGGTTCGTGGCTCGGTTTCTATTGGAAGACGATTGCAAGATCCTTTGGCCGAATTGGTGAAAATAGATGCAAAATCGATTGGTGTAGGGCAATACCAACACGATGTGGACCAAACAAAACTTAAAAAAGAATTAGATATTGCTGTAGAAAGCTGTGTTAATGCGGTTGGCATTAATCTCAATACCGCCAGCACAAGTTTGCTGAGCTATGTATCTGGTATTGGCCCGAAATTAGCCGAAAATATTGTAAATTATCGTGAAGAACACGGTGCATTTTCATCAAGAAATGATATCAAAAAAGTACCGCGTCTTGGCGAAAAAGCCTTTGAACAAAGTGCTGGATTTTTAAGAGTTAAATCGGCCAAAAATCCTCTGGACAACTCTGCTGTACATCCTGAAAGTTATAAATTGGTAGAAAAAATGGCGAAAGATTTAGGATCGGATGTTTCTACTTTAATAGGCAACAAAACTGAACTCAAAAAACTCGATCTTAAAAAATATTGCTCAGATACCGTAGGTTTACCAACGCTTGAAGACATTATCAACGAATTGGAAAAACCTGGTTTGGATATTAGAGGACAAGAAAAAGCCTTTACCTTTAATCAAAATATAAAAACCATCAACGATTTGCAAGAAGGCCAATTACTTCCGGGAATTGTCAATAATGTTACCAATTTTGGTGCTTTTGTAGATATCGGCATCAAAGAAAGTGGATTGATCCATATCTCCAATTTGTCTGATACTTTTGTTTCTGATATTAATGAACATATTGCCTTACATCAGCAGGTCATTGTAAAAGTTTTGGAGGTGGATATTGCCAGAAAGCGCATCCAGCTTAAATTACATAAATAGCATAAAAACAAGAACAAAAAACCACCTTCAGTTATGTTTTTAGAAGATAACTTAGGGTGGTTTTTTAATTTTTAAATGACCCTAAGCGCTGACAACGTTTTGTTTATTGTATTTATGCTTGTCAATAAACGCCAACCATTTTTCGGCGCGTTGCATTTCCTGATTTTCTGAAAAAACGTCATCAATCGTAAATAAAGTAATCCTTTCAGGAGCAGTATTGGAAACAAACGTAATATCCAAATCCAAACGCGACATTTCGGTGTAATACCTATCGCCATTTTTATACTCCGTTGTGGTTTTATTGATCGTACATTTTCTGACATCATCAAGATCAATTTTTTGGAATTTCATTTCCGGCCCACTAGAATTCATATAGATCAGGATATTTTCGTTTTCGTCATATCCTATGAACGAATTGTTCCAGTATTCTACAACTGATAGTTTCAAACTTTGTTGATGCGCAATGTCAAGAAACTTCCTTCTCTTTTTTTGCTTAGTGGATTTATCAACCCATATAAATAATAAAAATGGAACGACAATACAAAGTACGACGGCAAGCATCACGATATTTAAAGATAATAAAATCATTGTTTTTTGTTTTTTAAATTATAAGAATAGACTGAAATAGGTATGCGAGTACCTATCGTATTTTAACTGAAAAGAAACAGTCTGTCTATGTAAAACAATGAAAGGGAAAAATAATGGTTTTCACGGAAAGAGAAACATCAATTTGCTGACCTATAGCATAATACGAGGATTCATAAAATAATGGTGGCTCAACAATCTGAAATCCTTTGTTGGTATGCGAAACGATTTTTGCAATTGGCGTTTCATGCGTAGAAGAATGATTAACGTCTAAAACGGCATCAAAAAACAACGGCGGATGACCTGGCTTTTCGGTGGCCGTTAAACTGTCAACCGGTACATAAGCTGCGCTTGGCAATGTTGTCAATCCAGAAGATCCATACAACATCAACCATCCAAAAAAGCTTAATATAATGCCTCTTAGCGCAAACATTCGAATAATTTTACACAGCAAATATAAGCGATTGAAATGTTAAAAAAACCAAATTCGCTTTTGAAAGTTTAAGATGTGAAAATTTGGATTCAACAATCTTAAATCAAAAGTATTCCAAGCATTTAAAAATTTCAGAGAAATAGGATAAAACAGCATCCCACTTCTCGGTTTTTTAATTCCAAATTTCAAATAGCTGTATATTTGTTCAACTCAAGTTTTACTAATAAAAGTCCACCTACCAATCTTACCATAGTAAATTTTTATGCTCAAAATTGCTTATCATCCCATTTACAAACATCCTTTACCAGCAGGTCATCGGTTTCCAATGCTCAAATATGAATTATTACCACAACAATTAATCTATGAAGGCACTTGTAGTGCAACTCATTTTTTTGAGCCCACTAAAGCTGACGAAAATTATATTTTGAACGTACATACCCAAGCATATTTCAACAATTTAACAAACCTTGCCATAGAACCAAGAGCTGCACGAAAAATTGGATTTCCATTAAGTGATATCTTAGTAAAACGTGAAATAATTATTGCTGGCGGCACCATAAAAGCCAGTGAATTTGCGCTTAATCATGGTATTTCCATGAATATTGCCGGCGGAACACACCATGCGTATTCCAATCGAGGTGAAGCGTTTTGTATGCTGAATGATCAGGCCATTGGTGCACGTTATCTTCAAGAAAAAGGATATGCAAAAAAAATATTGATGGTGGATTTGGATGTGCATCAAGGTAATGGTACTGCCGAGATTTTTCAGGATGATCCTACGGTATTTACATTCTCGATGCATGGCAAAAACAATTATCCTTTTAAAAAAGAGCAAAGCGACCTGGATATTGCCCTTGAAGACCATTGTGACGATGCCACTTATCTTTCGATTTTAAAAGACGTTTTACCAAAACTTATACAGACTGAAAAACCAGATTTCATATATTACTTATGTGGTGTGGATGTAATTTCTACTGACAAATTAGGAAAACTAGGGTTGTCCATTGAGGGTTGTAAAGAACGCGACCGGTTTGTATTACAAACCTGGAAAGACCATCATATTCCTGTAATGTGCAGTATGGGCGGCGGTTATTCGCCCGACATCAAAACCATTATTGAAGCGCATGCCAATACGTTTCGATTGGCTCAGGATATTTTTTTCTGAAATTTGAAATAAAATACCGCCTTTCTATTTCACTTTTTCAAGAGCTTCAAAAAGTGCCTTTTCCTTATTTCCGGCAATCGTTCCCCTTTCTGAAAATATAATGGTTCCATTACTATCAATCACAAAATACGACGGGTAACTCTGGATATCATAGTTTTGATCAAAATGCACATCGCCTTGTAACACCAAATAATTGATATTTTTAGCTTTGATTGTCTCCTTGGTTTCCACCAAGTCATAATCAAAATTCACGGTAATAACTTTGACCTTGTTTCCAAATTGCGATTCAATTTGTTTGATTTTTGGTAAAGATTCCATGCAATGACTGCATGACGAAACCCAAGCTTCCAAAAATATTGGAGTGCCTTTAAAATCTTTTAACGAAACCGTTTTGCCATCCACATCGCTCAAGCTCCACTCTGGTGCTTTAAGGTTGAGCATGGGTTCTTTCTTAATTCCGAATACTGCCGATACATAACCGTCTTTTTCCGGATGTGTAAATACGTCCTCATCCATCGGTTCATTATACGCCAAATCGCTATAAACAATCTCTTTCTTGCCTGATTTTCCGTTATCTATTTCAAGCTTTAAAGGGATTGCAGTTTTACTATCCAACCAAAGCTTGTAATTCTTGAATTTATAAACGTAAGCTTTATGTCCCTTAAAAGTAGATTGTTCAACAAAAGTAATCTCATTTATATTTTGATTGATGAGTTTGGCAGTCGTCAACAAATTATCATCATCACCCATATACGCCTCTAAATACTTAGGGATAGAACGATCATTGCCATAATCAAAAGTGGTGATTTTCTTTTTTAAATCTTCCACAACAGCTAGTGAAGTAAGTTTGTAATAGATACTAACCTGTTGGTTCATTTCCTTGAAAAAGAACAGTTTTAAATGCGGCTCATAATTGACTTTTTTAAGTTTATAAACTGTTGAAGTGGATGGCTTTTTCTTATCAGAATTGGTCGTTTCGGCAGTAAAACTTATTGTTTCCCAATTATTAAGTTGCTTGGTTGCCTTTGCCAAAACCTCATCGGAAGATAATTTGTTTCCGCTTTCTGCGCACGACATTAAATTAAAAATTACTGATAAAACAAGGAGATACGGTTTCATAAAATTGAAATTGATTTTTCCAAAAATAGAGGTTATCAGGTCATTTTACTATTAAAAAATCCTTAACGTTCCGTTTTCAATTGAAAATCAATAAAAAACTCCAGATTTCAGAAATTAATCTCTTGAAATCTGGAGTTAAAATCATTTGGCACAGTGATTTTATTTCCCGCCCATCAGCAGTAATTCATTGCAGAGTATTTCGGTAATGTATTGCTTTTTCCCATCTTTGTCTTCCCAAAAACGGTTGGTCAATTTTCCTTCAACGGCAATTTCCTTGCCTTTGGTCACGTATTTTTCTACCACACCAACCAAGCCACCTTTCACTACAATATTGTGCCAATAGGTGCGCTCTACTTTGGTTCCGTTTTTGTCTTTATAGCTATCATCGGTAGCCATCGAAAATTTAGCGATTTTGTTTCCATCCGGAAAGCTAACAATTTCAGGATCTTGTCCTAATCTTCCAATCAACTGTACTGTGTTTCTTAATGCGTTCATAATTTCTAAAATTTAATGGTTAAACAGTTCATACTATTGAATCTCGTTTGTTCAATTCAACAATACAAAGATGCAACAGCTTCCAAATAACAGTCGGTTGTTAACTATTTAAACTCGCTTGTAAATGATTGTAAGCGTTTGTAAACGGATTTTTTTAATTGATAAATAGCTTATATTTGATGTATGTCCAAACTGTTAAGCTATCTCTACCCGATTACAAAAAAAATACCATCGCATTTCAGTGGTACTCTAGAAATTACTTGGTATAACGGAAAAAAGCATCTCAATAGTAAAAACGCCAACTATTCTTACGGATCGCTTCAAAAGATCCTGAAATTTGGATTGGAGAAAATTGATCTTAAAAATATCAATTCTGTTTTACTTTTAGGTCTTGGCGGTGGCAGTGTTATCGAAACGCTTCGACAGGATTTTAAATATTCAAAACTCATTACCGCAGTCGATATTGATCCAGCGATTATTGATATTGCAAAAAATGAATTTAACTTAAAGGAATCTGAAAATTTACAGATTATTTGTGCTGATGCCTTACAGTTTATGGCATCAACAACCTCGCATTTCGATTTGATCATCATCGATTTATTTGTGGATATTGAAGTGCCACCACCTTTTTTAGACCTCAACTTTTGGAATGACGTCACCAAGGCCTGTGCGCCCAACGGAACCATTCTTTTTAATGCTTCATTAGAAAACACACGAAGTGATGCCACCATTAAAATCATCGATTTTTTAAACACAAAATTTTACAAAACAGAGGTTTACGAAAAAGTAAACACGACCAATACGCTAATAATTGCCAAAGGCCTATAATCTTTAGAATAGAATAATTTGTATATTGTCCTGATGTAAACTTCTAAATTATGGACAAGAAATGTTTAGAATGTGGTGAAAAAATTGTCGGTCGCACTGATAAAAAATTTTGTGACGATTCGTGTCGCAATTCGTATAACAATACGATCAACAAAGACAGTAAAAACTTAATACGAAACACCAACAATTGGTTGCGCAAAAATTACCGCATTTTGGAAGCTTTAAATCCGGAGCAAAAAACAAAAGTATCCCGCGCAAAACTGATCGAAAAAGGATTTGATTTCAACTATTTTACCAGTATTTACACTACAAAAGCAGGTACTGTGTATTATTTTGTGTACAATCAAGGGTATTTACCACTGGAAGGCGATTTTTATGCGTTGGTGAAACGGGA
>NZ_DATJCY010000312.1:0-12501 GCF_035577925.1 Gelidibacter sp.
ATAAAGTTACAAAAATAACCCCCAATTAAAAAATAGGTTAAAACGACCGCAGATGTACTCTAAACAAAACCATTCCACCGCCACCCCATCCCGTAAATAAAATTTGCTTCACACAAATTAGGCTCTTGAATTCAATCTATACAGAATCAACAAACGAGTATGAAAAATCTTCAATTTCTCCCGTCCTGATAACTATCGGGAGCTATCGGGATTCTCCCGATAACTATCGGGATTCAACTTAAATTTCCCCACTACCCTCTAATCACTACCAAAAACCTCAACTTCAACATTCAAAACTTCAAAAATCAACAATCAACAATCAACAATCAACAATCTTCACTCCATAGATACTCCATAGATACTCCATAGATACTCCATGGATACTCCATGGATAATGTATGTAAAGCAAGAACCAATTATAAACTAACAAGAAACCATAAACATTAACCATGTAGCTCCCAGCTTCCCTCTTTAACTAAAGAAAAAAATGAATTTACCGCAGGGTAACAAAGGTAAAGAAAGGGGAGTTTGAACATCAGCCATCCAAGAGTTAAAAAAATAGCAACAACTATTTTAGCGAAGGGGCAAGCTGGCGCATGGCAACGTAGTTTGGACGGGGAGTTTGAACCACTTAAAAACAAACCTCCTTTAAATCACTTTAAAAGAGGTCTGGCTTTAAGGTTTTACCAAACTATTTTTAAAAAATGGAAGTTATGCAACGGCTACCTCCTTGTTACCTCATGTTTTTTTTCTTTTCACTAATGATATTAGTTTTGCGTCAGTTTTTTCTTCATTTTCATTACAATCAATTTCATTATCATTTTTGAAGTTTTGCCTTTTTATGTCACAGTTGATTAAATGCTTTGCCTTCTTCTGTTAAATAATACTTCTGTTTATGACTGGTCGGTTTATCGGGAATCGTTAGTGACACAAGCCCTATCTCTATTGCCGGATTCAAATAATTCATTCTGAAATTTTTCCTATCTGTTAATCCCAATTTTTCTTGCAATTCAATTCTATTATGAATTCCAGTAAATGCTTTTAAAAGTTCTTTAACTTGGGGGGTGACTTGGGGGGTGACTTGGGGGGTGACTTGCATTGATGGCAAAGTAATCCTTAAAAAATTGTCTGTAAACTCAAAGCAATCTTTAGGATACACTTGAAGAATTCTAGGAACCCCAGAACCTAATTGCTCCACCAAATCCAAATCCTTAAAAATGCGCATAAGTTCTTTGTTTCGAGGAATAGAAAAACCTTCAAAAAATTCATCTTTAGAAAGTCCTTCGGGCAAACCGCCATTAGAGGTTATTTCTAAACGATTATCAAAAAGCTCAAACTTAGGTGCCAGCTCTTTTGTATAATCATTATGTACAAACGCATTAACGACAGCTTCCCTCAGTGCAATTTCATTCCATAAACGTTTTTCCTGACGTTCCTTTCCTGTGATTTTAGTTAGCGTTTTGTTTTCTAAATTTAATTTATCAAGTACTTGCTGTGTTGCTTTTATAATAGATTCATAACCATATTCATTGCTCTCACTCAAATCCACACGATCCATCCCATTATACCGCGCTACTTTCACTGAAATAGTGTTCACGTCATTCAGCAAATAAGCTACATAATTATAGCTATGGTCTTCGGTAAGAAGTTCTAGGTTTTTCGCAAATTGATCATTGAGCACTTTCCCTGTACCTTGATAGTAAATATGCAACTGCTGAAAATTAAGATCTTGTTTTTTTGATTTTATATTACTGATGGAATGACGTGTCCGTTTGGCGAAAAGTTGTTCAATTTGTCGCGTTGGCATAGGTTCGGAAGAACTACCTACTCTAATAAAAGCACCCTTTTCTGACAGGCCATATCTTTTGATATAATATGGTTTTTCATAACCTCCGGCAACAATTAGCTTGATGATATCCTTTTCTTCTTTACGTTCTGTAACCAAGTCAAAAAGCCCCATACAAGATGGAAGAATGTTGTTTTTTAATCGGTCTTTGATCAGCAATTGGTCATGATCTGCATCCTTTACTCCTACTAGATTTCCTATCTTATCAATACCAATATAGATAATACCACCTTCATTAGAATTTAGAAAGCCAACCACTTCCTTTTCTAATTCTGGTGTTACTTGATGTTTATATTCGATGTGTTTGTTCTCGATCAAGGCTTACCTTTTAAACTTTAAACGGACTCTATTTCAGTATCAAAATGAAATACAATTGTTTATACATTATCTTTCATGAATGAATTCTGATTCACTCACTGTCTATTATTTAAAGTATGATGTTTTTTCATATGCTGAATAATGTTATAAAAAAACACTTTAATTTGGTTCTGATGCCAGGTCTAGTTTTTGAAGCACTAAGCAAGTCATCAAATGTTTAATTTCTTTTCGATATTTCTGCAGCATATAAATAATTTCATTGGTTTGTACCGGATTTCATAAAATGGAGGCCCACCTATTTATTAACGAAGTTAATCATTTTTTCAAACCTCCTAATATTTCTTTAAGCATCCTGTAAAACAACAGCTTACAAACAAAACACACTACACTTCTAATAATAAAGCTAAAATTTATTGCATAATATTGCTCACAGCATGATTTAAAAACATTCTGTTTAAGAACTTTTACTTAAAAAACAACCCCCCTTTAAATCACTTTAAAAGAGGTCTGGTTTTATGGTTTTACCAAACTATTTTTTAAAAACAGATGTTGTGCAACGGTTACCGTTGTTGTGGTGCCTTTTTTAGTCAAATACATGTTCTTTATAATCGTTCCACCATTTATCAATGTCAACTTTTGGTCTACGGCAGATATAAAGTGGAATTCCGTTTTCTTCACTAATCGCATATTTATGTTCAATGATCTTGACAAGCTCCACTTCATTAAAAGCGTGTTCGACTGACTCTTTTTCATTTCCAATGCTTATCCAAACACTTGCATTTTTATTCCCGTAACCCCACATCCAAAAACTACCATGTCTACTAATTGGGTCGGGTAAGCCGTATTTGTCCCCCAAAATTTGAATTGCACCGGCTTCTCCATAATTTTCCGCCCATATCACACAGTTTTTTCTTTCCATTGGACTTAATGAATTATAAACACTATCAACCAATTTCACTTGTTCTTCCCACCCAAACATATCCGCATAATCATCTGTTAGTTCGAATCTGCCGTTTATCTCCTTCTTTTCTGTATATCCAACAAGCGTCTTGATTGGAAGAATGGGCGTTGCTTCTGGAATAAAAGGGATGGACGGGATTAGAACAATTGCGGCAACTGCGTAAACCCAATTTGGTTTTTTGTCAAGAATAGATTCAATTTTTACCGCTCCACCCGCAAATAAAACGGGATAAATGGCAAAGGCATAATAAGCTTTTGAATTGAGAAGCCAAAGGGAGCAAAAAATAACTAGAAGTGATATTCCCACAACCCTGTATTTCTTTAAATTTTCTCCTCCTATAAATGAGGTCAAACCAAAAAGGCTAATAACCAAAGTAAAAGGCGAACTCAATTGTTCCAAACCAAAATCCCACGGATTTATATTGGCTAATTGTTCCCTATTTAGAACTTCCAAATGCTTTAAAATAGGCAAATCGTTTTGTATCTGCCAAATAATGTTGGGAAGGAAAATAAGCAACGCAATCAGTGCGGAAATATAAAGCCATTTGTTTCTAAATAATTGACCGTTTTTGTAAAAGAGTAAGCCAACGAATATTCCGAAAGCCCAAACCAATATTGTGTATTTGTTCATCAGCCCAATTCCCAAGGTTATTCCCATTAGGATTAGAAATTTCTTGTCTTGGGAATTTATAAACCTGATAATGAAGTAAAAACCCAAAGTCCAGAAAAACTGGTTGAATGCAACTGGTTGGAACAAAGTGTGATTGCGATAAAAGGGAATAAATGCAAGAATGCATACACCAGATAGAAAAATAGCCCTTGTTTTTCCACCTAGGTTTTTAGCCATTAAACAACATAAAATCAATATCCCAACGCCCGCTAAGGTTGGAAAAAGCCTAACACCTATAAGTGAATAGTCAAAAAGCCAATCGGATATTTTTCCTATAAATGCAATAAACGGGGGAAACTCCATAAATCCCCAATCCAAATGTTCGCTTGCAGATAAATGAAGTAATTCGTCACGATGAAACCCATAATTTCTATTTCCCAATAATTGAATTATCAGTTTAATTACTGTAAGGATAAAAATTATTGGTAGATATTTTTTCATTGGCCTTTAAATAAACCACAACTTATTTATTAACGAAGTTAATCATATTTCAAATTCTCTATCATCCCTTTAAACGCTTTGGAAAATAGTTATTTACAAGTAAAACATCTTACATATTTCTAATTATCTAAAGCTAAAATTTATTGCATAATATTGCTCACAGCATGATTTAAAAACATTCTGTTTAAGAACTTTTACTTAAAAAACAACCCCCCTTTAAATCACTTTAAAAGAGGTCTGGTTTTATGGTTTTACCAAACTATTTTTAAAAAACAGATGTTGTGCAACGGTTAACTATCTTAACAGTAATTGATTCACTCTTTGTCAAGTTCTTTAAACATTATATAAGTGTCAACAAACCCTAAGTCCCTATGCCTAAAACCTTTTGGCGTTGTCCCAATTATGTCAAAACCAAATTTTTGCCACAATTTAACTGCGGCTTCATTTGTGCTTACAACTATGTTGAATTGAATGCCTAAATATCCTTTGGCTTTTGCAAAATTCATTGAGTGTCCACAGAGTAATTTGCCAATTCCCCGTCCGTGATGTTTTGGGTTTACCATATAACTGCAATTCGCAATGTGATTACCCAAGTCTAATTGGTTTGGTTTAATAATGTAAGTTCCTAAAATCTCGTCATTGTCCACCGCAACAAAAGTGTCCATAAAGTCCGCAAACCAATGTTTGTGCAAGCGTTCTCTAGGTGTTTCTGGGTCAAAAACATAAGTGTCGCCTGTCGAAATTACGTTTTTAAAAATCTCCCAAACTTTTTCATAATCGGTTTGAATGTCTGCTTGTCTAATTTCCATTGTTAAATTTCTATACTTTCCTTGTCAAAATTTCGGATTGGTCACAATCGATCATAATATTTCCACTAACAAATACCCATAATCCCAACAGCTTATCCAAACCTAGTATATGTCTATTTAGTAATAGTTTACAATTCTATATCTTTATGGATACTCAAAAAATTTAACCGTTGTCCCTTACATGATAAGTTTCACCATGATATTCACAGATTCTTTCGGATTCATAATTGTCTAACATGTATTCCTAATGTTTTATTTTAATACTGGTTTTATGGTTTTACCAAACTATTTTTCAAAAATGGAGGTTGTGCAATAGTTACATTTTGTGTTCTTTTAATTTAAGGCTTTAAGAACCGCTTGGTTTACATAATAATTGGTGCGTCCTATTTTATGTTTTACCAAATGTCCATCAGTAGCCAACAGATTTAAATAATTGGCTGCCGTAATGCGAGATATATGCAACTCATTTTGCAAAAACTCTATTTTTGTGTAAGGCTGTTTAAACAAATGGTTCAACAAATCTTGACTGTAAAATTTATAATTTTCGCGCAAGAGTATCTTATAGTCTGACATTGCCTTTTTAATGTTTCTCACTTTCTCCAAAGTGTCTTTTGACGTTTCGGTAATAGCCGTAAGCATATAACACAAATAGTCCTCCCATTCTCCCGTATCGCGCACCTTTTGCAGCAACTGGTAATACTCGTTTTTATGTTGGATAATATATTTGCTCAGATACAAAATAGGAGTGTCCAACAACTGATACTGTATGAGGTATAAAATATTTAAAATTCTTCCTGTACGCCCGTTACCATCGTAAAATGGGTGAATACTTTCAAATTGAAAATGAAATAACGCCATTTTAATAAGGTGATCTATAGGCAAATTCTCTTCAACATTTATAAAGGCTTCCAGATTTTGCATGAGATTCACAATCTCCTCATGGCTTTGTGGCGGCGTATAAACCACAGCATCCGTTTTTTGATTTTTAAGCGTAGTACCCGGTACTTTTCTAAATCCCGCATTATTATTTTCTAATATTTGCTGAATTTGCTTAATGTGATTTGTGGATAAAAAATGATTTTTTGCTACTATAGCAAAACCCGTTTTCATGGCCACAATATAGTTCTGCACTTCTTTGGCTTGGCTAGAAGTAACACTCTCTATACCCATACCGGCTTTGTAAATCTCATCATGGGTCGTTACAATATTTTCAACCTCCGAACTATCTTTTGCCTCTTGTATGGCCAATGTATTTATTAAAATGTCTTGCCGCGGAATAGATTGTGCCACTCCTTTTAATTCGGCCAAAGCCCTGTGGGCTTCCGGTAAAAGCTTTAGCACTTTTAGGGTTTCTAAATCAACAGGATAAGGCAGACGCTGGAGTTTCCAATTCATTGCTTCTTATTTTCTATACATATATGTGTAAAGATAATTCGATTTTCTATACACATCTCACTTATGTGTAACAAGAAACAACATATCTATACACATTTGTATAATTATACATAAAAATATACTTTTCTGTACATATTTGTATAAAGGAATTTTATTAAACCCTCTTGTTTTTTATTAAACACCTCCACTACTCCAACCTCAACAAAATCACATGCCACTGACAAACTCAAAACAAACATAAAAACTCACTATGCAGCTCCCCTCTTTAGTTAAAGAGGCGACCGAGCGTTAAAAAATAGTCCTGAGGACTATTTTAGCGAAGGTGCGAGCTGGCGCATGGGCACGCCGTTTGGACGGGGAGTTTGAACCACTTAAAAACAAACCCCTTTTAAATCACTTTAAAAGAGGTCCGGCTTTATGGTTTTATCACTATTTTAAAAAAATGGAAGTTGCACAACAGCTACCCATATTGCGTGCAGTTTATTTTATATTTAAATTCCGCTACTTTCAAGTTCCAAAGTTTAAAAGTTTGCCTTGCGAATAGATTTTCTTCGGCTTCACCAATTATTAATCTGTCAGTAAATGAACCAATAAATTTTGCCCAATAATTATTTTCGGAATCATTTAGGAGAAAATAAAATCCTGCATCACCGAATTTTTTACCAGAAGAATCTAAAATAAGTTCTTTGTTTTTTCCGATACTTGGCTTCATAATCACCGTTGCATTTCCTTTTGGCAGAGGAAAAATGACTTTTATACAAGTTTGATTTGAAGGCAATTTGCAAGTTCCATAAATTCCGGAATAAATGACTTGTCCAGTATTTTCAATCTTTCTAAGCCATATGGTATATTTAACTTCGTTAGTTTTTATGTCGATTAATTGAATTATTTCGCTACTTAGTTTTTCTTGATTATTATTTTGTAAAGGAATGTTGAGTTGATTAATTCTCTTACTAAAAAGTCTATTAACTATAAAACCAAAGAATTTGAAAAATGGATTCCATTTTACTTCAAATTCGAGTTCGTAATTTGACGTTTTTTCATAAAAATCGATTACTTTTTGTGATAGATTTATTAATTCATCATCGCTTAAATTCAATTGTTTGATAAATGCTAAAAGTCCTTTAGAATGATCATCCCTTTTTATTGACAAATGCTCTTTTTCGGCCAATTGACTGATGAATTCTTCACCAATTCCATTCAATTCACCGAATGGACCAATAAGCCAATTTTCATTTATTGGATTAAATTTACGACCACTAATGATAACCCATTGTTGAGTAAACCAATCTTGAAATTTTTGCATTGTGTAAGCTAAATTCATTCTTTGGTTTTTACGTTAGGTAAATAATTTGATTTTCCGTTCCAAATTCCTTGTTCAGAAATTGGAAGAAACCTTAGAGTCGTAAACTCAAAATGAAAATCCTTTCGATTTCTTTCTTTCATCGCATCAGAATGGCGTTTTGGTTGTTCCATTTTCGAATGTCCGTGAACCATTCCAGTCATTTCCTTCTGGGATTTCCAAATTGAAAATGTAGAAATAAGATTAGGGTATCGAATTGAAGCTAAAGACAGAGTGGTGCCCGAATGATCTCTAACTAATTTTTCTACTGGTCTTCCCCAACGTAGAAACCTTGGGATTTCCGTATATCTCATTTTAGCCAGAGTTACCGCAACCACGGGTTGATTATCGTCTTTAATTTCTGTATACATTTTCGGAATGTCAAAATGTGAAATAGAACCCCATTGCCTAATAAATTTCAGTTTTAAATACCAGCTTTTTGAAAGTTGTATTCCAAATGGATTAGATTGTAAAAAATCTATAAGTGAGTTTTCATTTTCCCATTGAGCAAAAACTACAATAGTTGTTGAAAATAGCCTTGTTGGAGTAAATACAGAAGACCCCAACTGCATTGCAGACATCGTTTCTGAGTGAATTAGTCCTTTAATTTTCTTTTGATTTATTGGGGAAAGAACATTTTTTAGTGCCGAAAAAAATGACAATTTGATTAAGTGATAAGTAAATAAACTTTTATTTTCGACTTCATTCATTTTTTGACGGGCGTTCTTGATTAATTACACTCAACCTATTTATTAACGAAGTTAATCATTTTTCAAATTCTCTTTCACCCCTTTAGACACTTTAGAAAATAGCTGTTTACAAGTGAAACATCTTACGTACTTCTAATTATATAAAGCTAAACTTTATTGCATAACATTGCACACGGATGTATTAAAATCATTCTGTTAAGGACTTTACTTAAAAAACAAACCGCCTTTAAATCACTTTAAAAGAGGTCTGGTTTTTTGGTTTTACCAAACTATTTTTCAAAAATGGAGGTTGTACAACGGTTACAGCTGTTCAAGCAATAATACTTCACAAAAAAAGAGAATGCTCAATCCTCTTGAAATTTACTCAAACAACTTAACGACAACTGCATAAGTGTGGACGGTATATGATCGGTTACGTTCAACACAGGCTTCATTGTTGGCTTTTCAAGCCCAACGAAGCCTTATCTGTTGGCAACAGTATTTTTTCAGTCATAGTGGAATCTGCATTTTGCAATCAATATTTCTCCTTCTTTGTATTGGTATATTAGCCTATGCTCACTATCGATTCGCCTGGACCAAAATCCTGCGTACTTATGTTTTAAAGGTTCTGGTTTTCCAATTCCGTCGAAAGGGTTGCGAGCTATATCCTTTAAAAGCTCGTTTATTTTTTTCAATTTCTTTTTGTCCGTTTTTTGCCAGTACAAATAATCCTCCCAAGACTCGTCTACAAATATATATTTCATAGGGTCAGTCTTCGATTAGGCCTTTCGCGAAAGATTCTCCCTTTTTAAGTTTTTCAATAGCGGAATCCAATCTCATTTCGTTCTTCCGTGAGGAAAGTTCGTGATTCGTTGCCATTAATGAATTATATTCTTGTAATGACATAACCACAATTCCTGAATCTTTACCTCTATTGATAATCAGGGTTTCAAAGTTATTAACTACTCTGTCCAAGTATGTCTTGATGTCTTTTCTAAAGTCGGAAACCGTTGTGATTTGCATAATATTGTATTTTAATAAGTACAAAAATATGTACAAATTTTGATTTATGCAAATTTTTCATGTTGTTGCCAATCACACAAACATCCAAATCACAACAGCCAATCCGAGCCTATTATATATCTATTTATTAATAGTTTACAACCCTAAATCTTTATGGATACTCAAAACACAAAACCCAAATATAAATCAAACCAATACCACATCAATGCGGGAAATCGCACAAGCATTTTTTTTAAAGTAAGTTGCAAAATCACAAACTCTAATAAAAACTCACTATGCAGCTCACCTCTTTAGTTAAAGAGGCGACCGAGCGTTAAAAAATAGTCCTGAGGACTATTTTAGCGAAGGGGCGAGCTGGCGCATGGGCACGCCGTTTGGATGAGGAGTTTGAAATAAGGAATGAATTTACCGTAGTGGAACGAAGGTAAAGAAAGGGGAGTTTGAATCACTTAAAACGAACCTAAACAAAGCAACCTGTTTTCAATTTAAAAAAATTGAAGTTGTCCAACGTGCTACCCTCACTACCTAGCGCTTTAGTTACTAAAGAGGCGATGAAGAAACAATCATCTTATCGGCATATTGCCACGCACGGTCAAAGTCTTTTTTTACTTTTGCTGCATTTTCATCTTTTTCCTGAGCATTCAAAGCATTGTACAGCCCCCTCAATGCCCATCCATTTTTTCGCCATGTTTGCAAATCATCTCGGTAAACTTTTTCTGCTTCCAAAAACATCCCGGCCTTTATGTAAACAGCTCCAAGATGATGTCTTATAGAAAAAACCAGTCCGGAGGCTCATTATAATTTAACTGGTCTTCAAGTGTTATTGCTTTATTCATCATAGAAATTGCAAGCTGATACTGTTTTTCATAAGCGGCAATCTCTCCAGATAACAAGTTGCTTGCTATTTGAAGCAAATCATATGAGGTGTTTATATCCCAAACAGTGAGCGATTTTAAAGAAGCATCTTGGGCAATGTCACTAAGCTTGCCCAATTCCTTTTTTGCTTCGGCCAAGTCGTTTTTACCTAGAAATGCCATTCCCCGGGCATAATGAAGCACCGCTTGTGGATAATTCTAGTTTATTAATGTATGAAGAAATCTATTTTACCAATGATTTTCCCTAAATCTACATCATTGCAAAAATCCTCATTTCGACCATACCCTCAAAAAAAGGCTTGTTAATGGCTGTATTGTTGTCGTCCATTGGTCTGGTTTCGTCTGACGAGCTACAACTAAACATTAAGAATACCCATAATAAACCACCTACAACAACTTTGTTTATTGATGATATACTTTAAAAAAAAACTGTTTCTTGGTTTGAAGAAACAGCTTTTTTTTTAATTTACCTTTATTAATTCTACCCTGCGGTTTTTAGCTTTATTTTCTTCGGAATCGTTTGCTACCAAAGGTTTTTCAGCACCAAAACCTTTTGCGGTTACTCGAGATTTGTCAATTCCGTTGGCGATAAGATCATTCATTACAGCATTTGCACGTTCATTCGATAATTTTTTATTGTATGACGCATCGCCTGTATTGTCGGTATGCCCTTCAATAGCAATTTTCAGACTTTTATCGTTTTGCAATGCTTCTGCAATTTGCGTTACCACTTCTTTTCCTTCGGTTGTGATATTTGCTTTATCTACATCAAAATTGATATATAAAATCGACTTCCCTTTTTCGGTCAAGTCTTTCGCAATATCGTCAGCCGTTACTTTGGTAATGGTTTGTTGAAAAGCTTCTTCTTGTAATACATTTAATGTTCCTCCCGCATTATTGGAAGTGAACTGAATATAAATGTTTCCTTTTTCTTGGGAACGAATAACATAAAACTTCATATTTTGATTCCAATACCCCATATCTCCCGAACCACCTTTATTAGGGTCTTGTTTATTATAACGTTCGAATTCTTCTTTGGTGATTTCGCCATCAAAAACCTTAACCGCTCCGACGGAAAGCAAATAATCCTCCATGCTTTTTTCAAAGTAGCGTTGCGAATATTCTTCGCCTTGAACTGCAGTAACATTTGCTTTATACAATTTACCTTCAAAAGGTGTCATTACACCATTTATAGGAAAGAAACAAACATCAAAGTTTTTTTGTATGGCACCTTTTCGAGCTTCTAATCCTTTAGGTAAATTAATAAAAGGAAAATCGCCAATATCGGCAGTAGAGAAAGCGATATCTTCTATATTGAATTCAGCCGAAGAATTAGCTTCTTCTGTTTTGCCTTCGTTTGCTTCGACAGAAGTTTCTACGGCATTAGATTCGTTATTTTCTTGCTGTTTGTTTGCTTGATTACAAGATACAATCAATGCTGAAAATGCAAGAATAAGGACTGTTTTTTTCATTTTAATATACTCAGTTTTATTATACACAAGTCGTTTGTTTTTTAACGGTGAGGATAACTCCTAATATCAAAAAAGTCAAGAATACTGGATAAAGAGTAAAAAAAACAGCGTGAATCGAGATCAATGACAGACCTAATGCTAAAAATAGATGAAGACAGGCTATCACCATCATTCCTACTGTTCCGATGGCAAAAAATGGGTGAAACTTTCTCATTTTACTATTATTTTGTTTTGATAGGCTAAAGGTAATAATTTAAATCAGAACCTGATTTTATTGTTTTGCGCCCTCAAAACGAAAATAAACATCTGTTTCGGATTGTTCATCTGCAGTAACATTAATGTTTTTATTAGAGCCATAAAAATGAAAAATGCCTTCTAAACTACCTGTTAGGGAAACAATATCTTGTGTATTTTCACCAAAACAAGCACAAGTTTCAACAGTGAAAGTTTTAGGTGTTACATACGAATATTCTTCGCCTGATTTTGCGGTAACTTTTAATTTATTACTTCCTTCTTTTGTAACGATAACAATAGCATCGTACCATTCATAACGATTATATGTATTAGATGAGCTTAATTTTCCTTTATACGTTCCTACTGCTGCATCAATAGTTCCTTGCGCTGGTTGTTCGTGTCCGTTGTCATCATCTTTACTACAACT
>NZ_DATJCY010000313.1:0-20383 GCF_035577925.1 Gelidibacter sp.
TCGTGCTCGGCATTATTGTCGCAGGATTTGTCACTTACCAAACCAATCAAGTTTTTGGTACGCCTTCATTGCCTATTACAAGGTATATGATCACGCAAATTTCTGGCGGATTATCGTTGTTTTCGGTTATTATATTAGTCATCTATTCAGGTGAAGCGGTGCACCGAACCAGACAGAGCAAAACCTTTGAGTTTTACGATGCTTTGCCAATTAGTAATTCAACGTTATACCTTTCCAAAATTATTGCACTCGTTGGCGTGGCTGCGGTTTTGACCTTGCTCAATGTGGTGGTTGCCATTCTTTATCAAACTTTTAATGGCTATTTTGATTATGAATTGGGCATGTCGCTGACTTACAATTTCGCATTTGTTTTTCCAAGTTTTGTGATGACGGTTTTGTTGGCGTTTTTTATTCAGGTATTGATCAATAATAAATTTCTGGGCCATTTTACGGTCATTCTCATCTATATTGGTGTACCAATATTTATGACATTAGTTTTCAAAACTTCAAATCCGTTGGTCATTTTTGGTGGGACACCAGGAGGATTTATAAGTGATTTAAATGGTTTTGGTCATTATTTATACGGCAAATTTTGGTTGAATTTATACTGGATTTTATTTACTGCCATTTTTGCAACCATTGGAATTGTATTCTGGAACCGTGGTTTTATTTCGTCTGCCAAAGAACGCATCCAGATCGCCAAACAACGTTTTAACGGAAAAACGACTGGCGTATTACTCTTTTTTGTTTTTGCGTTTTTTGCCGTTGGTGGCTATAGTTATTACAATCTCAAAGTTTTGAACCAACTTGAAGATGGCAATTACAGTGAAAAACTTCTTGCTGAAGCCGAAAAAAAATATGGAAAATATATTGATATGCCCCATGTTCAGATTATCGATTTGAAGGCTTTTATTGATATTTATCCAGAAGATAGAGGCGTGGTTGCCAAAGGCGAATTTAAGGTGATCAATAATTTTGAAAAGCCAATCGACACGCTTTTAATGGAAGTGAGTTTCCCGATAGCTGATACAAAAATCACAAAAGTGGTCTATAATGGAAATGTTTTGACGCCATTTTTGAAAGATGAGGAATACCGCATGTTCATTTACAAATTGCCTACAAGCTTACAGCCCGAAGAAACGGCAACTTTAGTTATTGAAACCAAAGTGACTACACATGGATTTTCTATTGATGCTGAAACTGCCATATTGGATAATGGAACATTTTTTAGGGATGTTATTTTCCCATCTTTTCATTATGAGCGTGGATTGGTTGAGAACGGTGTGCGTAAAAAATACGGTCTTGAAACACTCGATTTTTTATATGCGCCTCGAACGGACAGCATCGCTTTAAAGAAAAATCTGTTTAATGAAGATGGTGATTATCTCAATTTTGAGGCTGTCTTAAGCACTTCAAAAGGGCAAACGGCTATTGCTCCGGGCACACTGATAAAACAATGGGACGAGAACGATCGCAGTTATTTTCATTATAAACTTGAGGATAAAACCGATTATTTTTTCAGTTTCATTTCTGCCGATTATGACATTGAAAAAGACGAATGGATAGCACCAAGTGGGAAAAAAGTAGCTATTGAAATCTACCATTCACCAAAACATAAAAGGAATCTCAATTATTTTATCAAAGGTATAAAAGTAGCTTTGGATTATAATTCCAAATATTTTTTGGAATATCCGCATTCCGTTATTCGAGTGATTGAATTTCCGGCACATTCCAGTTTTGCACAGTCGTTTGCAACCACCATTCCATATTCGGAAGATGTTGGTTTTGTTGCCGATTTCTCAAAAGTGGATAGTTATAATTATGCATTCAGGATAACCTCGCACGAAGTGGCGCACCAATGGTGGGGCCATATTGTTACGCCAAGCAAAACTTCTGGTGCCAATATTATTTCAGAAACCTTGGCGGAATATGCATCACTCATGACAATGAAACACGAGTATGGTGAAAACGGCATTAAGGTTTTCTTAAAAAACTCATTGGATACGTATTTAACTGGTAGGAAATTTAGTTTTAAACCTGAACGCACGTTAATGGATGTGGAAACCGGCCAATATATATGGTATGAAAAAGGCTCGATGATCATGTACGATTTGCAGGATGTTGTTGGTGAAGAAGTTATTAACGAAGGTTTAAAAAACTTTTTGGAAGAGTTTAAATATAACCAAAATGGCTATTACGCCACTTCTAAAGATTTGTACGACGCACTGTATGCCGTAACTCCGGATACGTTAAAATACAAGGTTAACGACGGATTTAAAGAAATTGTTTTGTATGAAAACCGAGTGATGGATGCTAAGACCAAACCGCTCGCAAATGGAAAATACGAAACCACATTTACGGTAAATTCCAAAAAGATATATTACGACAATAAAGGTCGTGAAGATCGTGTGGATGACAAAGCCAACTTGGTCGATATTGGATTATTTGGCGAAGATGTGGTTACCGATGATGGCGTTACCATTAAAAATCCGTTGTATTTTAAATTAAAATGGCTAAAACCTGGTGATAATACGTTTACTGTAATTACTGATGAAAAACCGTTAAAAGCAGGTATAGATCCTTATAATAAGTTGATTGACCGCAATTCTGATGATAATTTAAGAACGGTGCAGCAATAAGATAAGAACACAAGTAAATTCCTAAATAAAAGTAAGGCTAGGATTGTTTTTTGAGCAATCCTAGCCTTTCTAATTAAGTGAAAAACAGATGTGGGAATTTACTATTTCTATCGGTTGGCGGTTTAAAAAAGATCGCTCATTTAAACTCTATTGTTTTGTGGCACTACCAGAAATGGAATTGCAGAATGGTAACCCAATTTTTTGACAACGGGCTCCTTTATAAAATCCTCAAGAAAACTATGTTCATAATTAATCATGGTGAGGATGTTAATTTTATTTTCTTCAATAAAATCCTTAATCGCTTGTTCTTTTTTAGAATAATCTGATTTCCAATAAAATGTATGCGGAATATTTCTTAAATATTCTTTTAAAATATTAAAATTAGTACGTTGTGTTTCAGATAATTTATCCATGCCATTGATATGAAGGATATTAACATCCGAATTATGCAAATCAATCAGTTTTTTGATAGCCATTAACTCTCTGCCATAAGTTCTGTTAAAATCCGTTGGAAATCCAATTTGGCTTGGTGTTTCGTATTCATAATTCTTCGGAATTAACAACACAGGACATGATTTTACGTGGTTAATAACGGTCACAGCATTACTTCCCAATAGAAATTCCTGAGCACCTGTAGCACCTTTAGTGCCCATTACCAAAAGATCAATGCGATGTTTTTTTATAGCTGATCGGAGGGCATCGGTCAATGGATCAGTCGTGAAAATTGACTTAAACTCATGATTTTCATTGTTGAATTCTGTTTCTGCACGACGTTTTACTTCGATTAGCTTTTCCTTAGAAATTTCTATAAGGCTATCAATTTCCTTTGGTGATACGTACGTACGCGCACCTGAATTGATATAGCTCCAAGCATGCATAAAATAAAATGTACACGATTGGTTTTTGTATAAATTAATGGCGTAAAGTGCAGCACTCCAAGCGTTATCTGAAAAATCCGTTGGTATTAAAATATGATGTTTCATGTTGTTTCTGTTTAGTGTTTGGTGTAAAATATGGGATATTTTTCACAGTGTGAAATTAGACATTATTTGATAAATGGATCATGATTTTTATCAGTTCGTCTTAAAGCTAGATTTAAGACGTTCTCGCAGAAATATACATTATTTTTGCAAACTGAATTTTGAATGATATGCCACAACACAATAATGATGAGGTTGAAGATAAAAGTTCTGTTTTAGAATCACGTGAAGCCCGATTGATTTCCGATCAGCAGAACAAAGAAATAGTACTTAAAACTTCTTCTGAAAAATCAGTTTCAACGGAAAAAAATTTTTCCGAACGGATGAAAACACATAAATTTTGGTTAGTGCGTGTTATTTATTTCGTTTTCTATTCGGTGTGGATGGTGGTTATGGCCATTGGGATGTTTATTGCTTGGCTCATTGCAATGTTGTTTATATGAGGCGCCAAATTCCTTTAAAATTACTACAATATTATACACTTTTGTCATTGTTGACATTTATTGGTGTCCAAATCCTCAAATTTTTTTCGGTTTCCAATCCCACTTGGATTTTTCATTATCTTAATGATTTTTTGACCATCCCTTTGGTGGCGATGGTGAGTTTACATGGCGTATGGTGGATTAAAAAAGATAGAAGTATTCGGCTGAATATTTTTACGGTTTTTAGTCTGGTTATATTGTTTTCATTCTTTTTTGAATATTATCTTCCACAGCAATCCTACCGTTATACCGCTGATATTTGGGATGTATTTTGTTATATTTTGGGTGGCTTTGTGTTTTTAATGCTACAAAAAATAGAGTAGTATGCATTTTTTTTTAAGTCTTATCCAAATAGAAATTATCGTCGTAAACATCGTTTTCTGATTTTGATGAATCCGCGAAGTCTAGTTGTAAATGGACTGACAACTAGTTGGTTCAGCAAATTTATTTTAAAAAAACATTAACGATTCTAACAGATTTTTCATACCTTAATGTCCCAGTTAATTTTAAAAATCAGATTATGAAAACAAAGAAAAAATTATTGACATTTTTTTACACCGTTGGAATCTTAATGATGGTCATGGGGTTGTATGCTTTTAAATCGGCAAACGTCCACGAAAGCTATTTACCACAAACACCTTGGAAAAATCTTAAAGTTCTTCCCCAGGATATTTCAAAAGACAGTTTAGATTATCTTATGAAAGGTTATACGACAGCACTTAGCGTCAAATGTTCGTATTGCCACGCACCAAGTACGAGCGATGCTTCAAAACTTGATTTTGCAAGCGATCTGAAAATTGAAAAGGAAATTGCACGAGGCATGATAAAAATGACGGACGATTTGAACGCCAATTATTTCCGACCACATTTTCCTGAACCCAAACCAGCACAAGTACACGTTGTAAATTGTGTGCTATGCCATCGGGGTGTAGCCAATCCTGAAAAATACCTATCGCAAATGGGAAGTATGTACCAAACTTATGATCCTGAATTGATTAATCGAAAAGAGAAAATTTTGGAGCAAATGAAAAAGCAGTAAATAAAACTGCTAAAAACTTTAACTAGTTAGGATTTCAATCAAACATATAAAACCTCATAATTTTTTAAACCACATAGTGACATAGTTATTCTTTATATCTATGTGGTTAAATACATGTTCAAATTATTGATTATGAATATTTTACATATTTGGTTGACGATGGTTTTTTCAAGTGTGGTCAAATAATGGCGTGTTTTTTTAAAGTTATATTTACTGAACTATGGATAAGGTTGAATAGCCCAAACTTCCTTTTTCGAGTTTGATTTGTGTGGTAATTCGTTCTTTAAGTGCGCTGACATGAGAAATTACACCAACCGATTTGTCGCCTTCATTTTGCATTTTTTCGAGAATAGTAATAGCTTGATCCAAGGTTTCGGGATCTAACGTACCAAAACCTTCATCAATAAACAACGATTCGATTTTTACGTTTCGGGATGCAATATCCGATAGGGCAAAGGCCATCGCCAAACTCACCAAAAATGTTTCGCCACCCGAAAGTGTTTTGACCGAACGTCGTGAGTTGCCAATATAACTGTCAAAAACTTTGAGCGTATCACTTTTTTCCGCTTCTTCGGCGGTTGGGATATCGAGCAAATACCGATCGCTAAATTCGGCTAATCTTTTGTTTGCAAAACCAATAAGCTGTTCCAAAGTTAAATCCTGAACAAAGTTTGAGAACTTATTGCCATTGGCATCACCAATTAAATCGGTCATCGTTTTCCAAAGGGCAAAATCCTTTTTCAATAATTTTAATTCTTCCAACACGTTTTGCTGGCGAATCCGGGCTTTAGAATCTTCTTCTAAATGCTGTGCAATTTTCCCTGAATTGATTAAAAGTTCATCCAATTCCTTCTTTAAAGTACGAAATAAAGTATTTAAAGCATCGATCGATAGGTTGGCGTCATCTTTTTCCTTTAACTCTTTGATCGTTTTTTGGAGTGCTATTTCACGCTCAGAAATACGGGTTTGTGTTTCCTTTAATTTGCTTTGTTGATTCCGTATTCTGATGGCTTTTTCTTCGGGAAGAATAGCATTTCTTAAAGCTTCTGTACTTTTTAATTGCTCGTTTAAGATAATGGAATCGAGTGTATTTTGTTTTTTAACGTAGTCGTTTGTCAAAGTTTTTAGCTTCAAAATAGCATCTTGAAGTTGCTTTTCAGAAGAAGTTAAATCGGCAATACTTCTTGTGATTTGTGATGATAAAACACTTGTTTTTTGATTGATATCATCTTGATCATAAAGCGAAACACGGGCTTTCTTTTTTTCAATATAAATGGTCAATGCCGATTGCCACTGCTGCAAACTGATTGAGGCATCTTGTAAAATGGCTTGCGCTTGAAACGCTTTTTTAGAGTTTTCAGCGTGTTGAATATTTTTATGGAGTGCATTGGATTGGTTTTGAAGTTGTTCCAAACTATCTTCGGGATTCCATTTTAGCTGCTGCGCAAGTGCTAACAGAAGTTTTTGGTTTTCAGATTTTTCCACGGAATTTTTCTGAATTTCAGACGTGAAATTCATAATCTTTTCTTTCTGGAAATTATTTTTCTGACTTAAACTAATAGCCAGTTCCGATTGGGTTTCGAGCAACCTCTTTTTTTCTTTTAACAACGCTTCTTTCACATCAAAAACAGGTTCGTGCAAAGCATAAGGATGGTCCAACGATCCACATAACGGACATGGCTGCTCCGGAATTAATTGTTGACGATAGACGTTTAGGTTTTGGTGTTTTCGTTGTGCTTCAAGTTGTGTTTCGAGTGTTGTTAATTCCGATTTTAGGTTGAAGATTTCAGTTTCTAAAACCGCAATCTTTTTGATATCTTCTTGAAGATTGTTTTCCTCTTTTTTTAGACTTTCATGAAGATTTTTAAGCGTTGTTTTGTATTTTAAATCCAGCTCTTTTTTAAGAAGAAGTTTTCCAGAGCTGTCGTTCAAAACACGGAGATCAGCCAGTCTGGTTTCCAAGGCATTTAGTGAATCTTGCCCTGAAGCCTTAATGAGTTCCTGAACAGCGTTTTGTAAAGCCTCAAATTGTGGTTGGAATTCATTGATTTTATCAGCATTTCCTATTTTATAGCCTAGAGTATTTAAACTTCGGAGATAATTATTGAGCTGATTTTGATGTAATTTGGCTTCATCCAATTTCATCTTTTCATCCGATTGAAGCTCGTTGATATTATTTCGAAACGCTTCCAGTTTTAAATTGGCCGATGTAATTTCTGTTTTTTCCTTCACCAGTTTAGAAACCGTATCCAGATAGGATTTTTGTTGGATTTCAATGTCTGATTTTGATTTTTTAATCTGTTCCAAATGATCGTTCAGCTTTGAGATTTCGAGGGTTGTTGTGTCAAAGTCCCTTAAAATATCAGCGTATTTTGAAAGTCTTTCATGAGTGGCCAAAACGGTTATAAAAGGTTCAAACACTTTAAAATCGTCCGAATATTTTTGTTTTTCTACGTCCAGATCTTTCCATTCTGACTGCTTTTTCTGCAATTCTTCTCGGATTCTTATTTTTTCGTTGGCAGCCTTATAATCTTTCTCAATTTTGGGTTTTACCTGGATCAATGTTTTTAGTTCGGCATTTTTTTCGGCAATCATTTCAGCCGAAAGAAGCTCAATAGTTTCAAGGCCGGCCTCCTTGAGTTTGATGGTGTTTTCAAGCTCTTTATATTGCTGATATACCGCTTTCCCAATATTTCTATAGGAACGTGCGCCAGTGATGTCTTCCAATAATTTATTGCGTTCATTTCTTGGGGCTTGTAAAAGTCTGCTAAATTCACCTTGCGATAATACCATGGCTTTTACAAATTGTTCATAGCTCAACCCAATAATTTGCTGATTTTTTTCTGGTGTTTTTGTACCCGTTTCAATAATTTCATTGGTGGCCATGTCCACCAACTCTTGTTTTCGGGGATTGAGATTGTTATTTCTGTTACGTTCAATGGACCAATGCGAGCGGTATTCTTTTCCGTTGGCACGGTATTCCACTTCGGCAAAACAATGTTTCATGTTACGGGTCATTACGCCGCCGTCATCTTCCAGCATGGAGTTACTTACGGCTTTGTCCACACGTGCAATACGATTGAACAATGCCAAGGTGATCACATCGAGCAAGGTCGATTTTCCTGATCCTGTTGGTCCGGTAATGGCAAAAAGTCCTGCATCGGCAAGCCAACCATTTTCAAAATCGATGTCGTGGCGTCCTTTTAGAGAATGAATGTTTTCAAATCTGATTTTTAAAATTTTCATTGTTCTAGAGGTTTAATCGTTCTAATAATTCGCGAAAAGCATTTTTAAGTTCTTCGGTATTTTCCAATCCGCTTTGTAATTCCAGTTTTTTTTCAAACATCTGTAGGGGTGTTACATCGGCCACATCGGTCCCAACGGCAAAAGCATCGCTGGCACCTCTAATTCTACTTTTAAAGTTGAGCCGCGATTTTACAATTTCGATATTTCGGTTGATTTTTGTCGCTATAAGTTCTTCAAAAGCTTGTTGTCTTTCAATACTTTCAATGGGTTCATTGACAATAATTTCAGCCAACGAAGTTAAAGTTGTGACTTCGGAATATGCTTTTATTTTAGCTTCGACTTCTTGAAGATTGCCTTCAAAAGTAATTAGATTTCGATGTTTTGGAATCGGTATATTATCGATAGTAGCGATGTTATTGTTTTTTATGGTAATGACATTAACCTGTTTTTGATCTTCTTTTTCCGAAAAACTCAATGGAATCGGCGAGCCGCTATAATAAATGTTTTGCTCCGAAGAAATGGCTTGTGGTTTATGAATATGTCCCAACGCTACATAATGCGGAATATCTTCAAACATTTTGGTTTCAACACCGGCTTGATTGCCAATTTGGATATCGCGCTCACTTTCTGAAAGTTCGCTGCCCTGAACATACAAATGGCCCATTACAATAAATACTTCATCAGAAAAATGGGTTTTGTAATGGTTGTTGATACTTGAAAAATATGCTTGCAACCCCGACTTTATCTGTTCTATTTTAGTAGCATAGGATTCGCCGGCTACTGATTTACGAATATCCCGATCTTTGAGAAACGGCACTGCGGCGATCACCAGTTTTTCATTGTTTTTTTCGATCGGAATAAATAAATCACTAATATTGTCAGTAGCACCACCAATCACGCTAATATTAAAAGCATTGAGGAGTTGGGCTGGAGCATTTAACGCAGCGGCCGAATCGTGATTTCCTCCGGTCAAAATAATTTTGCAATTGGAAGGCATCAATCTTTTTAAAACATCGTAATACTGTTTAAATGCGGCTTGCGACGGATTGGCCTGATCAAAAATATCACCAGAAACCAAAAGCACATCAATATGATTTGTTGTAATATAATCGATGAGCCATTCAAAAAACAAATCGAGGTCTGCACTCAAATCAAATTTGTGAAGTTGTTTTCCAATGTGCCAATCGGACGTGTGTAGGATTTTCATTTTAAAACGATTATTACTGTAAATCTATACTATATATAAGGTATAAAGAAATGGTTTTAATTGGAGATTGCGTGAGTATCTTTTTAATTTCCTTTTAGGCGTGCCCATAAATCGCCCATCATTTTTTTGCCATCGCGCTTGTCTTTTTTTTGTTCTACAAATTGGATGTCGCCATTGGCATCGGTAACAATCTCATATTGAAACACAAAATTTTGTGCTCCTTTTTCCATACTGAGCAAACCAAATCTCAAATCGTTATATAATAGTTGATGCTCTGTTTTTATAATGGTGTACCAACCTTCTGAAATAGCAATCATACGCTGTACTTTTTCATTTTCGGCGAGATTACCAAGAAGTTCGTGGTTCTTTTTATAAGATTCAAAAGTAATGGGCTGCGTATCAAAAAAGGAGTAGTTGGCCAATAAATAGGCATCTTCGGTTTCGATATTGGCACTCCAAAGAATGGTGTTCATGGGCGAAGGCCGCGTGTCGATTTGTTTATAGACAATGTTCCGATCATTTAAAGCCGATTCAAATTTTGAAAATGCCATCGATTTCAATAAAAAAGTCACTCCTATATATAGAGTACTCACGCCAAGTCCCATATAATTATAGACCCGTCGTTTTTTGGAAGTTTTGTTTTGAAACATGGTCAAAATCAGAAACACTAAAAACGGAACGGTATAAAGCGGATCGATTACAAAAATCGTTTTGAAAGCCAGGCGCATGTCCAAAGGCCAAAACAATTGAGTGCCCCAAGTAGTCTGAGCATCCAGAAGGGGATGGGTTATAAAACCCCAAAAAAATAGCCACGACCAACCTTTTATGTTTTTGTAGGATTCGTACCGCGTGACCAACCATGCAAAAATAGGTGCAAAAACGACGGAAAATATTATGGAGTGCGTAAATCCTCTATGGATTTCTAATGCCGATACGGTATCTGTAAAATAGGATGAAAATATATCCAAATCAGGAATGGTTCCAGCAATGGCACCATATAACATGGCTTTGTTGCCAATTTTTTTTCCTAAAACGACTTCGCCAACGGCGGCTCCTAATACAATTTGTGTGAATGAATCCATAAATTAAAAGTAAAAGTAAGACAAATTATACACTTTAATATATGGAGGTTTTGTTATAGCTAAAGGTTTAAATTTAGCATTTTTGTTCAACTTAATAAGTGGTTGATTATTAGTTGTTAAGCGTCTTGTTTAAAGGTGTTAAAAATTAATTTTTTATATATCTTAGGTTTAATCAAAAAACTATATTTCAATCAATTGCACGGATTTACAGTTAAATTTTACAAATAATCGACCAAACGCTTGTTTTTTACGTTTAATTACATAAATTTGCGATAGTAACTCCTAAATACCTATTATGAAAACTAAACTTACACTACTAAGCGTTGCTTTTTTATTGATAACGACCTTGGGTTTTGCACAGAAAGAACCTCAAAGTATTATCAGCGGAAAAGTTTCTATCGCAAAGTATCATGATCGCGCCCAATTGGAAGCGCTTCCAAAAGGAAGTCTTTTGACTTTGTATAACGAGCGCATTGAAGTTATAGTTAAGATTTTACCTAATATTGCTTTTGCTACCAAACCAGGAATTACGATGACGTCATTGGGAATTCCGGATACAAAGGATAACAGAAAAGCATTAGAAGAAAATATTAAAGCGGTTAATACTTATTTTGAAAGTACAATGTCATTCCAAGAAAAGGTGTTGCCATATTCAGATAAAAATAATTTAATTTCGGCGATACTTTTTTATGAAGAAACGTTGAAGTCATTACACACCTATAGTGAGTTCAATAAATATTAAATGATTTTTAAAAGTATTAATTTTTAAATCCCAGAGGAAACTTTGGGATTTTTTGTTGATTGCTATTTACAATTAGTTCTAATGTTCTAATTCTTTGTATAACATTTTGGTTGTAGGCTATTAATGGCATTAAAATTATTGATTATATTATTTTAATTGTAGGATTTAGATTACGAATAAAAATAAATTAATGTATTTCATCGACTTTATTTGTATTTCATAGGATTTGTGCCTACATTTGAATCAAATAGTTAATAAATCCTAAATCTATTACTAATTACATGACTTATGAAAAATCTTACTCAAACCATATGTTTATTCCTTTTGATGGTTGGCAGCAGTTTTGCGCAACAGGAAAAAGGAATTACAGGAAAAAACAATTGGTTAAATAATTGGACAGAATTTAGACCCAATACAATTGAAACCGATGAGCCTACCCAAATACTAAGTGGCAACATTACCCAAGATACTAAATTGGTAAAGCGCGAAACTTATCTATTATTAGGCAGTGTTTTTGTAACCAATGGGGCGACGCTTACCATTGAACCAGGAACTGTTATTATTGGTGACTTCACAACGAATGGCTCTCTTATTATTTCTAAAGGATCAAAAATTATTGCCGAAGGACGAGAAACGGACCCGATTACTTTTACCTCCAACCGAAGTGTCAAGAAAGAAGGCGACTGGGGCGGTATTTTTATTTTGGGCGATGCGCCCATTAATAAATTTGGAAATGGATCATCTGTTAATTATGGATTGCAACCTTCAGCTTTTGAAAATATCAGTTACGGTGGTTTGAACGAAGCTAGTAATTCGGGTGTGTTAAAATATGTCAAAATTGAATTTGCTGGAAAGCGCACCAAAGATTACGGATATTTTAGTGCTTTAACTATTGCGGGCGTTGGAAAAGAGACCGTTATAGAAAATGTGATGGTGAGTTATGCCGAAGGTAATTCCTTTAGTATAATAGGAGGTGTGGTAAATCTCGAAAAAATGGTCTCCTTTAGATCTAAGAGCAACGATTATGAATTTAATTATGGAACACAATGCCAAATTAATAATTCGTTGGCCATCAGATCGCCTTATGTTTCTGGCCCAAATGGATCGCGCGCTATGTACGTCGCATCTTATGACAATAAAAATGATGTGGACCTTAGCAAAAAAGGCACTTTTGTAAAAGCTGAAAATCTGACCTTAATTAATGTCAGTGATAATTTGGCCAATGACGTAAAAGTCGGTTTGGTAAAGGAGGCACTTTATATTGCAGAGAACGCCGCATTGGATATTAATAAAAGTGTGATTTCTGGTTTTAATCCGGCCGTCATTATTGACAGTAAAGTTACAATAAATGATGAAAGCCTGAGTAAAATGAAATTTACCGACATGTATTTTAACAATTGTAATGGAAACATATATAAGGAGAACGATTCTAATAATGCCGATCTAGAAAATTGGTATGGCAACCGTTCATTTTTTAATGTGTATTCTAAAAGTACTGATGCTGAAACGTTTATTGACGTTAAAAATGTAAGACGACCAGATTTTAGACTTCGAATTAATAAAATTATTGCATCAACGGAGATAGATATTGATTAATAACCTATAATTTTTTGAAAGAGATGGCCCCAAATTCCTACTCACTTTCCAGTTTATTACTTGTCAGAACGCTGACAGGTTTTCTTGATATGCGATTGTAGTTTGAATTTATAAATGGCATGTTCTCAGCAAAATGCGTGACGCCCACAAAACGGAATTATAACTAATTAACTGTGAATGCATAAAACTACTACTGTAATGAGACCTTTTTTTGTATTTGGTGTTTTTGTCCTATTATTTTCTGGACAACTTAATGCCCAGATCGTTATTGGTGCGCCTAATTTAGGGTTTACAAGTGCTTGTGCAGGTGAGGCATTTAATACATATAATGTAACGTTTGCATTTACGTCAGAATCTGGGTTGAATTCTACCAATCAATTTAAGCTTGAATTATCTGATGCCACAGGTAATTTTTCAAATGCGGTTGTGGTATATACCTCCCAGCCGGGCGCAATTACCTCATCACCAGCAACGTTAACTTTTCAATTGCCTGAGGATACTGCTGGCGAAGGTTATAAACTGAGGGTTAAAAGTACAGCACCGGCGGCTAGTAGTGGAAATTCTGTAGCTTTTGCAGCCTATTACAAACTTCATGACAGTTCATTTACGATTAATAATTTTGTGTCTACTGGTGCATTTTGTACAGGTGGAAGTTATTTGTTAGCTATTGATGAAGTTTCTGGCAGCGGATCTTATGGCTCGCCATTAAACTTTCCGTCGTTAACCTATAAATGGTACAAACAAACCAGTCCCACAACAACAGTGTATGCAGGTGAAGGCAATACACTAACGGTAACGCAACCAGGTACTTATTATGTAAGAACAAATTATGGTTCGTGTAGCTCCGATTCTTATTCCAACCAAGTGACCATAAGTGAAATTTCATCTGGGAATACCGAAACCAATATCGTTTCGAGTTTGGGAAATCCGTTTTGTGCGGAAAATGGCAAGACCACTTTAAAGACCATCGGCGGCATGAGTTACCAATGGTTTAAAAACGGAACCCTAATTTCGGGAGCCACGCAACAGACTTATGAGACTAATAGTTCGGGCACGTATTCAGTAAAAGTAGATTTGGGAAGTTGTTCTGCAACAGGTACCATTGAATTGAAAAGCCAAGGTTTTGAAAGTTCCATTAATGTGGCCGAACACAATCAAATAGATTCTGGCGAATCTTTGACAGTAACGGTTACCACAAATGCCACAAATCCTAAATTTGAATGGTATTATAATGATACTCAAATTTCTGGAGCAACATCAGATACTTTTAACGCCACTGCTTATGGTAATTATAAAGTCGTAGTGAGCCAAACCACAGGCTGTTTGGTTTCAGAAGAGTACGTGTTTACCTTGAGCCAAACCATGGAGCCTTTCCCTGAAGTAGAAAAAATCCCCAATCTTATTAGTCCTAATGGTGATGGCGTGAATGATACCTGGATTATTCCTACAAAATATGTCGCAGGTTCTAATGCTACCGTCATTATCATGAACAATCAAGGAAAAGTTGTTTTACAAACCACATCATATATGAACAATTGGCCCCAAAATCAATTGGAATTGAACAGTATCAACCAAGTATTTTATTATATCATCACCACAACTGATCAACAAACAAAAAAAGGATCCATTACTGTAGTTAAATAAGATGAAACCATTGTTCCTACATAGCAATCAGATTCCACAAGGCTTTTCAAGAATGGCTCAACAATTCTATGAGAAAGTTTTGGGTTACCCTCAGATTCGAACATTGCTGTTAACTTTAATCTGTTTTGGTGCCACTCAGTTGATTTATGCCCAAGAAGATGACGGTGTGGTATCCTTATCCTTGCCGGTACGAAATTCGTTGACCTTTAACAGATATCTTATCAATCCGACGTTTAGTTTTGTCCGCGAGCAAAACAAATATATAAGTGCTTATAACAAAAGGGAATGGGTGCAATTTGACGATGCGCCCCAAACGTATTTATTGGGATATTCTGGACGATTTGCCGAAAATATTGGTGCTGGTATTGGTTTGTTCCAACAAGATTATGGCGTTCTGACCACTTATGGAGGTGTTGTAAACTTTGCTTATAATGCACAATTGACAAGTGAAAATAACTTGACTTTTGGTTTGAATTTGGGCGTTTACAAAAGCGGATTGAATACGGGAAAAGTGATTACCAATTTTTCTGATCCTTCATTAAATAATATTCCGTCGCACCTATTACTGACTGCTAATCCGGGGATTAACTACGGTACCACCTTTTTGGATTTTGGGGTGTCCATTAACAATTTGGTGCTTTACAATCTGCAATCTTCAGAACTTATTAAAGACGATCCGCGCCAAAGCATTCAGGCGCACGTTATGTACACGGGTTATATGCACGGAAGAGGTTTTTTTGAACAAGCGAAGTTTTCCGGATTGTTAAAATCTGAAATAGGAAAAGAAAGCACCATCGTATCAGGAATTTTGATGATGACTTCACCAAAAGGAATTTGGGCACAAGTTGGGTTCAATTCACTCTATGGCGGATCGGCAGGACTGGGATTGAACATTACCGAACAAATTGCCATCGAATATAATTTTGAAAAAGCTTTGGGTGATATGACCAATTTTGGACCGTCGCATGACATTACCTTGGCCTTCAAATTTAAGAATAACAGCAATTATAAGTACCACGATGATGATGAAATGGGAACTATTTTCAAATCTGATTCAAAACGAGTTTTAGCGTCATCACAACCAAAAATAGATCCGGAGACCAGAGCACAATTGGCTGAGGAATCAAAAAATAGACGCGACAGCATAAGACAGAGAGCTCAAGCTAAAGCAGAAACGCGTGCTCAAATAGCTGCCGACGAACAAAAACGTTCGGATAGTATAGCCAAAGCAAGAACGGAAGCCTTGGCACTGGCTGCACAAGAAAGAAAAGCTGCTCAAGATAAAGTTAGGGCAGAAGCACAAGCCAAGGCCGCTGAGAAAATAAAATTAGCTGCAGAAGCGAAAGCCAAAGCCGATCAGGAAGCGAAGGATAAGTTCCCTGCATTGGAGCGTGCTAATGCACTCGCCAAAGCTAAAGCCGACCAAGAAGCTAAAGATAAATTGGCCGCACAACAAAAAGCCGCTGCCGATGCAAAAGCCAAAGCAGATGCCGATGCCAAATTAGCCGCAGCAGCCAAAGCTAAAGCCGACCAAGAAGCTAAAGATAGATTGGCCGCACAACAAAAAGCCGCTGCCGATGCGAACGCCAAATTAGCGGAACCAACCACGCAGCAAATTGAAGCGGTTAAAAACCCTACCGATGCTATTGGAATTTCGATGAAATCGGTTGCTGATTTGACCGAAGCTTCAAAAAACACCCAAAATGAATTGTTGGCGCAATTCAACGAGGTCGTTGCGAGTAAAAATAAAGACTTACAAGACCTAAAACAAGAAAATGATTTGAGCGAACAAGGTATTTATAGTGCTCCAAAACCATTTAAGAGCATATCTGATGAAAATGCCAAGTTGGCAACTATTAAAACTGATTTGGACAATATTATCAAAACTAATAACGACCGAATTAAAGAGTTGGATAAATTATATAATGACCGACTTAAAGTAGCAACGCTCAGAAATGATGAGGTGACCTTGTATTACCAAAAAGCACTCGAAACTTTAAAAGCGGAACAATTAAATGCTATTAAAACAAGAACCGATTTGACTACAACTTTGGAAAGAATTAATGAAGCTACTGAAGTTGAAAGAAAACGACGTATTAAACGTGCCACCTATACCAGTGAGGAAGGACGTTATATGCAAGATAGGGCTACTTTGAAGATGATTAAGGAACGTACCAGCCTGAGCCCAGTGCCTTTAAAAGCTGAAGATTTTGATTTTGGTGAAAAGCAAGGCAGTAATATCCAGATTGTTAAAAATGTGGAGCATGTTGAAAACGGCTATTACGTTGTGGTAGCGGTGCATACCGATGTTGCAAAACGCGATGAGTTTTTAACTAAAGCCATTGCTGCAGGCCAAACTAATGTTGATTTCTTCTATGATGTCAATACGAGTAAATATTTCATCTATTATAAGAAAGTAGATGGTGTTGCTGCCGCCATGGAAGCGTTGAAAACCAAAGGCAGCCAACCGTATAATGATCAAATGTCAATTATAAAAATAGAAAACTAATTACATGAAAAAATCGCGTTAGCCACAATGCCCCTTGTTGCTAACACAAAAAATAAAAAATCTACCAAACTAAACCTACCATTATGAAAAACTCTACTTTTTCTACCAAATTCCTTATTGCCATCCTTCTGCTGTTTATGGGGTGGGAAATATCTGCACAGAATTATATTCCATTTGTGCCACGATATGATGAGGCTATTAAAGGTGATATGCTCCTAATTGGGAATAATAATCTAAGCGTGCATAAAACCAATGCATATACCGGAAATACTAATAATGAGAACTCCAATAATAGAGATAGAATGGTGTATGTTGACATTGATACTGACAATTCAACATTTAATTCCAGTAGTGCTGATTTAAACGTACCAAGTGATACAGGCTGTTATAAAGTGGTTTATGCGGCATTATATTGGAGTGCCGTTGTAAAAGGCAATACTCCCATGGAAAATATTAAATTTAAAACCCCTGGTAGTACAAGTTATGTAGATTTGACTGGTGATGAAATTTACTATCAAAATTCTTCTAATATAAGAAACTCTAATACTTATGTTTATTATAAGGATATCACGGATATTATTGGAGGATTGACTAATGCTGAAGGTACCTATACGGTAGCGAATATTTCTTCGATGACTTCTGCGGATGTTGTAGGAAATCGAAATAGTGAAGGCTTATCAGCTGGATGGTCCATGTTTGTTATTTATGAAGATCCTTTATTACCAAGTAAATACATTACTTCGTTTGATGGTTATACAAAAATAGATAATAAAGGTTCTAATACTGAACAAACTTTTCTTATTGATGGTTTTAAAACGATACCAGTAGGGCCGGTTCGTGCCAAATATGCGTTTAGTGCTTTAGAAGGTGATAAAAGTTGGGCAGGTGATTATTTGGAAATTAATGGGACTAAAATTGGAGCTTCAACGGCTGGAGGAACAACCATTCGTCCAACAGATAACTTTTTTAATAGTTCGGTTTCCATTATTGATCCTAACACCAATGCACCTACGCCTTTTGTTGATAGAAATCCTGCGAGTTCTAATACTTTGGGATTTGATGCTGGTATTATCAATATTCCCAATGCAGGAAATAGTATTATCAAAAACAATGATACTTCAGCTAATATTAAATTAGGCACTAAAACAGATATTTATTACTTCTACTTTAGTGCTTTCGCCATTGAAATTATTGCCCCTAAAATAGTGTTGACCAAAATTGTTGAAGACGCCGCAGGAAATAATATAGGTGGACAGGAAGTAGATTTAGGGACTGAGCTTAATTATGTGCTTGGTTTTCAAAATACAGGAAATGATGATGCCACAAATTTAATTATTAGGGATATTCTTCCTCAAAATATTGAGTTCAATTATCCACAAGATATAGGCATTTTACCAGATGGTGTTTCTGTACAAAGTTATAATGCTGCAACCAGAGAGATTATCTTTAAGGTTGAAAATCGAATTGTTGAAATTGGAGATCCGGTCAAGGAAATTCGTTTTAAAGTAACAGTTGTTAGAGAATGTAGTAAGCTAAATGATGCCTGTTCCAATATTATTAGTAATCAGGCTTTCAGCACTTATAATGGTACTGATAATCCAAATTTCGTCATTTCTGACGATCCAAGTTTTAAGGAAAATACTGGCTGTTTGTTAACACCTGGTGCGACCAACTTTTTGGCAGATATTAAATGTTCTTTTGAAGAAGACGTTATTTTATGTGGGGCCAATGTGACCTTAACCGCTGGTAGTGGTTATGATTCCTATAGATGGACCGACGCCACCGGAACTGTAATTGGCAATACACAATCTATTATCGTGAAGAAAGCAGGAACTTATTATGTTCATAATACCGCTACGGCACCCTGTCAATCCATCGATCAAATTTTTAATGTGGTTACTTATGGTGAAAATGATGAAAATCCGGTGCTTCCGTTTGCTGATAAAATTGAAATATGTCCAAATGATGGCAAGAAATTACCCTATATCTTTTTGTGCGGTGCTACTGACGTACGTGAAATCAGAACCAATATTACTGATACTTCAGCAATCATTTGGGAGAAACTTAACGAAGGAAGCTGTTCCACAGAAACTAACGGTCAATGTGCCAACGAAAATATAACATGTTCATGGAGTGAAGTAGGTTCAGGTCCTAATTTTGATGTCAAGTTAGCAGGACAATACCGAGTAACCTTACATTATGAAGGCGGTTGTTTTAGCCAATATTATTTTAACGTGAATTCCAATCTTTTGGAGCCAACGGTAACTTCAAAAGATATTATCTGTGGTAATCCTGGTGAGATTGTAGTTGGTGGTGTGCCTGCTAATTATCTATATAGTATTGATGGCGTTAACTGGCAAACAAGCAATACTTTTTCAATTGCAACTGGCGGCAAATATAATGTGACCGTTAAACAAGTTGGTGTGGATTCAAATCCATGTATTTTCCCGGTGCCTGAAGTTCAGATCAGGGAGCGCAACTTTACGGGAACTGCTGTGGTTTCACAACCACTATGTTATGGAGACAAAGGAAGTGTGAAATTGGCTGCCAACGATGCAGGACCACAATATTTTTACAAACTATCTAAAGATGGTACGCAAATCCATAGCGTTGGTCCAATTATGGAAAGTGACTATGAGTTTGCTAATTTAAGTCCAGGAAATTATACCGCTACGATTTCTACAGAAGATAACTGTATCGAAACTGTTGAATTTAAAATTATTGCACCAGAATTATTAACAGCAACATCGGCTATTACAAAACCTTTATTGCCTTGTGAAATTGGTGGTGGAGATATAGGCGGAAGTGGACCTATAGAAGGCGATGGAAGTGATGATGAGCAAGACGATGTTGCCGTATTAGGTGGCATTATCACTGTATATCCAAAAGGTGGTACTTCGCCATATTATTATTTTGTAAATGGTTCCACTGAATTTCAAACTGCACCAGAAATTGTGGTTAATGAGCCAGATACTTATACCATTAGAGTGGTGGATGCCAATGATTGTGAGACCATAATAGAAAGAGAAATTAAAGAAACCCCAGCTCCAGAAGTAGAGGTGACCTTTGAAGGTGTGTTTTGTAATGATCCAAACTCAGGAAGCATTGAAATAAAAGTATTAAATACTGGAGGAAATACACTGGCATTCAGTATTGATGGTGGTGCTAACTACGTCAGTTCAAATGTGTTTACTGGACTTATAGCAGGTGATTATGA
>NZ_DATJCY010000314.1:0-5377 GCF_035577925.1 Gelidibacter sp.
GGATAGCTTCCGTTGGGTCATTTCCACTCACCATTGGTAGGCCAGCATTTGGATTTTCTGGGGTCCACATTTTGTCATAGGCGTATTGTGAACGGATCCGCTCCCAGTAATACCCATCATCGGCCACATCTTTTTCTGCCCCGTCATAAAGTTTGCCTCCCAATTTGTATATAAAATCTAGACCTAAAGAAAATCCTTTATATTTCACTTGAGTATTTATACCACCAAAAACATCAGGAATACCATCACCTATAATGGTGTAATTGGCTTCTCTAAAATCGTAAGTTGCACCTCTTCCATTCAACAGAAAGCTACCAGCTTGAGGATCATTCGCATCATTCACATAATATCTGCTCATGCCGTTATCAGGATCCACCCCTGCATATTCATAACCATAGAATGCTAACGTTGATTCGCCTTCGCGGTAAATGTATTGCGCTGTTGCATCACTATCATTTACCCAGATAATATCTGCGCCTTCACTTAGCTTAAGAACTTTTGAATCAACAAAAGATGCGTTAACCGAAGCGCTCCAAGTCACATCATTGGTACGAATAATATCACCTCCTAAAGCGATTTCCACTCCTTTGTTTCTGATAGATCCGATATTTTTAAGTGTAGAGGAAAAACCTGTTACTCGAGAAATTGGTACACTTTGTAATAAATCTTTGGAATCTCTAGAAAAATATTCGACGCTTCCATAAATTCTATTTTTAAATAATCCAAATTCCAAAGCAACATCGGCCGCATAATTGGTTTCCCACGACAAGCTTTCGTCAGCAACATTACTCAAAGCCCCTCCAGCAGTTTCCATGTATTTTGCACCATATCCCGCAAGTGATCTCCAACCATAATTAGAAGGCGGCAATGTACCATTAACACCATATGAAGCTCTTAAGCTTAAATTGTTGATTTGTTCTATATCACTTAAGAAACTCTCCTTTTTGATGTTCCAAGAAGCACCAACCGACCAAAAGTTACCCCATCGAGAATCCGGTCCAAGTTTTGAACTTCCATCACGGCGGAAAGAGCCAGAAACATAATACTTTTTATCAAAACTATATTCCAATCTTGAAAGAATAGACATCATATTATTACCCCAATAGTAAGCACTTGCATCTGTATCACCTGCAGTTGCTACAGTATGTAAATTACTTGAAGGCAAGTCCTTACCAGAAGCTCGTATAAAATCGGTTTGATTTTTCTCAACCTCATAACCCGCTAAAAAGCCTAAATTATGGACACCAAAGTCCTTTGCGTAATTTAAGGTTGTGGAAGATACCAAGTTTTTGGTATTTGTGGACATTTCATTTACTGTTCCAAGACCTTGTCCATTATAATGCAATCGGCTATAATATAAGTGGTCTTTAGTTTCAATATTATCATAAGAAAAAAGAGTTTGCACATTAAGTTCAGGCAAAATGTTAACTTTTAATCCTTCTATCGCACTGACTCTTAATGTTTTTGATGAATTCTCCCATTCGTTGTCATAATATACGTTGTTCTGTGCCAAACTTCCGTAACGAGCAGTCCAAGGTTTTCCTGTTTTATAATCTGTAGGATGGTATAATCCCCAAAGGAGATTACGGGTTTGCTCATAGTAGTTGGTGCTAAGATTTCGACTATCATTAAAACCTGTTAATTCAGTTTGTGCAATATTTACTTTAGCCGAAAATTCGAAATACTTACCGATTTTCTGTTCTAAATTGACTCTTCCAGAAATACGCTCATTTCCATTGATTTTTACCCTACCTTCATCTTTACTATAAGAAATAGAAGAATAATAATTTGTTTTGTCAGTTGCACCACTTATTGAAATATCTTGGGTCTGATTTATAGCTGTTCTGAAATAAGCATCTTCCCAATCAAAATATTTCCCTTCTCTGTTTTCCAATCCATCGGTCATACCTTTAATCATAACGTTTTCTCCTACGCCAGTACCATTTGTTTCAAAATAATACCCATGCTTGTTGAACTTAGTGTTCAAGCGACTTAAAGAGTTTGAGCTTGCGTATGCATCATCTCGCCCATTTGATGTATTGTAATCGTGGAATACCCGGTATAAATAGTTTACGTTTTCTTGAGTGCTAGCCGCTTCATAGTTGTCAGTAGCCCAACCTGGACTGAAGCCAGTTGACGATTTAATTGTAATTCGAGGTTCACCTGTTTTTCCACGCTTGGTAGTAATCATTACTACGCCATTAGCAGCTCTGGAGCCATATAATGACGATGCCGCTGCATCCTTTAAAATAGATATGGATTCAATATCATTTGGATTCAAAGTATTCATGATGTTATTGGTAACCAAAATTTGATCTGATAGTTGACCAGAATTTCCAGAAGAAACCGGAACACCATCAATAACATATAATGGTTGTGTAGAGGCGTTCATCGAACCAATACCACGAATTTGGATACTAGTCGTTGATCCTACTTGTCCCGACCCTTTCGTGACATTTACTCCAGGTGCCTTACCTGCTAATGCATCTTGAAAAGATGCTGTTGGCACATCCCTAATATCACTACTTTTAACAACAGATGCGGATCCCGTGTAACTTTCTTTGGTTGCCGTACCATAAGCTACAACAAAAACCTCGTCTAATGACACGCCCTCAACAAGCGTAACATTGATGATGCTAGAATTTTGTACAGTAATTCTTTCTTCATTAAACCCTACACTTGTAAAAACAAGGACTTGTCCTTCTGAAGCTCCAATGGAATATTTTCCATCAAAATCCGTAATTGTGCCACGTGTGGTACCGTTAATTATAATATTAGCACCCACGATAGGCATGCCATTATTATCGATAACCGTACCGGTAATAATTTTTTCTTGCGCAAAGATAGTTTGCACCAGAAATAGCAGAAAAAATGTTAGAAATCCAATTTTTTTCACTCTCATAATTTTTGAAATTAATTGCTTGGTTAGTACTATTTTGTTTGGTAATAAATTAACAACAGGTTATGTTAACGTTAACAAATATAAGCTTTTCTTTTAGAAAACATATTAGGAAACCTTGGTGTAATCGTTAAAAATAGTGAATCTTAATAGGTTTTTATTAATTAAGAATGATGATTTGCCAAAAAAAACCTAAAAAATAAAGGAAACAGCATATTTTACAAAACGCCTAAAGCATAAAATAAATAATTGTAAGTCTCTACATTGTAGGACTATTATGACAATATTAACTGTGTTGCGATATTGAATTTCTATCCGATTTAGTTAAAATCGTATAAATAATAGCCATCCTTTTTAAAATGCTAACATTAAGATATAAATACGTTGGTTAAAAATGTTAAAGTTACCAATTTTGAAAGGAACTCACTTTTAAAAAGTAAAATAATGGAAGTAATTTAACAAATAATCAAAGTTCCTTTATTGGGTTTTATATTATTTTTTTGATTTTTTTGTTGTGTTTTGACGGGCGTTATACTTGTCCATTATTTTAAGAGTTTCCTCGACAGGAATAGCTTTCATAGATCTTCCTTTTTGGCCGATTATATCTTTTGCCATAAACAGTGAATTGTAAATAGCTTCTTCACTAGCTTCTAGAACTGCAAGAAACAAAGGTGACATTTCATCATTGGGAACATCAAGGATGGTTCTTTGCTTTTCATTGGAATCATGCGGAATTCTAAGTTCAGGGTGTGTGCTGAATGCAATACTGTAATCCCCACTTCCATTGGACGAAAATGATCCGACTTTGCCAAAAGCCAAAAATGACCGTTTTGCCAATCGTTCAAGATTTCGTGCAGATAACGGTGCATCAGTAGCAATTACAATCATACAAGAACCATCCACCACATAAGGCACATCTTCCGCCATATAAAAATTGTTCAACGCTTCGCCAACTGGCGCACCATTAATGGTCAGAATGCCTCCGAAATTAGTTTGCACCAAAACCCCTACGGTATATCCGCCTTTTTCTTTTGGAAGAACTCGTGATGAAGTACCAATACCACCTTTAAAACCTAATGCGCGTGTTCCAGTTCCTGCACCAACATTTCCCTCTTCTACTTTTCCGGATGCTGCAAGTCTTATAGCATCTTGAACATCATCACTAGACACATGGCGGCCTCTAATATCGTTGAGCCATCCATCATTGGTTTCTCCAACAACAGGATTTACAGATCTAACTCCTGCATTTTCTGGAATAGAAATAGTATAGTCAACCAAAGCATCTGCTACCAAAAAAGCATTTAATGTATTTGTAAGCGCAATAGGAGATTCGATGTTTCCAAGTTCTACGATTTGAGTCGTGCCAATTGCTTTCCCAAATCCGTTGCCTACAAAAACAGCAGCAGGTACTTTCTGCTGAAATATATTGCCTTCATGTGGCATAATTACCGTAACGCCTGTGCGGACAGAATCGCCAATAATCAATGTTTTTTGACCAACAGCCACACCTTTTACATCGGTGATGGCATTAAATTTCCCAGGAGTAAGAATACCTGGCGCAATACCCAATTCTCTAGCTCTTAAGCGTTCTTGAGCATTAATGGTAAGCGTAATATTGGTTAAGAATAAGAGAGCAAATAGTTTTTTTAACATAATAAAAATTTAAAGAGGTTTTAATTTAAGCGGGTCAATGTATTTAATTAACGCTCTTGCAAGGATATTTGTAGGATCGACAGTAATCATATTATTGATTTTTGATTCGGTAATGGCCAGCGGTATTTCCGTACACCCCAAGATGACTAACTCAGCACCTTGTTCCTCTAGATAAGAACATCCTTCCAAAAGGTTTTGTCTAGCTTGTGGATGTATAGGGTTTGATATTGTTTTAATACCATATACTTTATCGTAGATGGCAGGATGAATGGTGTTTTCCTGCATTTCTAACGGAGGTACGATAGCTTCATATCCTTTTAATCTCAAAGCTGAAGCATATAATTTACTCTTATAAGTACCTGTAGTAGAAAGCACGCCTATTTTGGTAATATCTGGATAATTGGAAGCAATAAACAACACCGTTTCATCAATCATATTGAGTAGTTTAATCCTGCTTTTTGACTTTTCTAATTCCAGCTGAATGGTATCAAATATTTTTTTTGAATGTGCCGTATTACAAGGTATTCCGGCAATTGTAGAACCGATCAACTCGAGTTTATGAAGCACTTCAACAATCGCCAAAGCTGGATTGATTTTTACTTTTCCCAATAAATATTCGGTCCGATCTTCAATTTTTGAAGACATCGATAATAAAATAGCATCAAGATGTTCCTGATCCTTAGAGGCTAGTGTATTATTAAAAATCTTGTTTAGTAAATCTGTTCCTGCATATGGACCAACACCACCTACAATGCCAATCATACTTTATAATTTTTGAATTAATCAGAATTCTAACAAATTTAGAATTATTAATTGAATATCATT
>NZ_DATJCY010000315.1:0-28066 GCF_035577925.1 Gelidibacter sp.
GTTCAAAAATAAACATTTATAAATTCGAAATAATATTTGGTAAAGTTTTAATAAAATTGTTATATTTGCACCCACTTTAAAAGGCCTCGTGGCGCAACTGAATAGCGCACCTGATTACGGCTCAGGAGGTTACAAGTTTGAATCTTGTCGAGGTCACTAGTGTTAATAAGGGTTTCAAGCAATTGAAGCCCTTTTTTCATATTCTATTTTCACACTTTTTTCACCGCGAATCCTATTTTTATTGCTTAAAGTTACTGAAAATAATAATCACTGATCTTTAACAATAAAAGAGCCGTCATTTCATTAATCACGGCTCTTTAAAACTAAAATAAAATTGAAATAAAATTATTGATTCAGCGCACCATTAGTCTGTATTTCTGATAAAGGTATTGGAAAATAAGAATGTGTGGCAGCGTTAAAACCAGTTCTACCGGCCGCTTGCATGGCTTGATCCAACATGCCCCATCGGCGTAAATCAAAGAAACGAACAGACTCCAAGGTCAATTCCATAGTACGTTCATGGATAATTTGTTTTTTAACATCGGCTTGTGAAGTCGCTGTAATTGGAGGCATATAGCCGTGCACTTCCCTTACTTTGTTTATCAATGGAATAGCTTGTGCTGTGGCACCGGTTTCGTTTAACGCTTCGGCATACATTAATAAAACATCAGCATAGCGCATTAATACAACGTTCAAGCCAATATATCCTTGATCTTTATCATAGTTAGGTAGCCATTTTCTGAAATAAACATGATTGTCATGCGTATCTTTATAAGTGTTCATCATCAATTTATCCCAAGTGGATCCATGCATTTGGTTGGTATTGGTATCGTTATAAAATGGATCTTTGAAAAAAAGTGATCCGTAAAGTCTATTGTCGTACAAACCGTTACTTGCAATTTTACCTTCACTTTTCATTACGTCAACAACACTCATAGTTGCTTCGATACCGCCCCATCCGCCTATAGACCAATCTCCAACAAAAGCATGGAGTCTTGTGTAGTTTGTAGAATTGGCATCTCGTTCTTTAAATTGGAGTTCAAAAATAGATTCGATATTGTTTTCGTTTTCGCCATTAAATAGGCTTAAATAATCTGGTTCTAAGTCGTAAGTACCTACAGTACCTTCAACAATAGGTTTGAAAGCAGTGACTGCATTTTGAAAATCTGAAGCTTCAGCAGATGATGGATCACCGGCTTTGTGCATGTATGCTTTTCCTAAATAAGCTAATGCAGCTGCTTTAGTAGCACGACCAACTTCGGTGTTTTCTTTCGTTTTCAACATTTCAGCAGCATTTTTGAAATCGCTGATAATGGCTTCCCAAGCTTCTGGACGCGTGGCAAGTGGTTTATCTAAAGTTTCGGCGGAAATCAAATCCATTCTTAAAACAATTTGTTCATAAAGTGTCAGCAATTTAAAGTGGTAATATGCTCTTAAAAATGTTGCTTCGCCTATGATTTGTTGCTTTTCGGCATCCGATATTTTTTCAGGGGTCATTAAGCCAACTTTGGTGATGACTTGATTGGCAAAATTCAATCCTTTATAATTTGTTTTCCAAATTACATCCAAAAATGTGTGGCCATTAGTATATGTGAAATTGAATATGGACATCCAGTGTGCATAGTTGCTGGCATCAGGTCCTGGTAATGCATAATCCGATCTAAAGTATTCTACCACAGGGCGACCTTCTTGCCAACCATCCCAAAAATCATTTCTTGATTCTAAAGTGGAATAGGCGGCTACTAAACCCGATTGTGCATCTTGGGCATTTCTCCAGAAATTTGACGAGTTCAATTCGTCAGGAGAAGTTTGAAGTAGAAACTCATCATCATTACACGATGTTGTAGTAGTTAGTATAAAAGTAACTATAACTAGTTTAAATATGTTTTTCATTGTGTTTTATTTAGTTATTGTTAAAATGCAAGTTGAACTCCAAAAATGAACGATTTGTATTTTGGATATAAGTTAAGATCAAGACCTCTTGATAAAACGCTTCCGCCAACTTCAGGATCTAAACCAGAGTATTTGGTAAATGTAAATAGGTCTTGTCCTGTTGCGTAAATTCTGAATTTATCTAATTGAAGAGTTTCTAATACATTAGCAGGTAATGAATACCCTAATTGAATGGTTTTTACTCTTAAATAATCACCTTTTTCCAAGAATCTTGTTGAAGCACGACTATTCATATTTGGATCGCCAAGTATTGCTCTTGGAACGTTGGTATTAGTATTTGACGGTGTCCAGGCATGAAGTGCATCAGATCTGTAATTTCTTCCGGTATCTAAACTCATTAATCTAAAATCGTTAGCATTATAAATTTTGTTGCCGCCAACACCTTGTAAGAAGATATTGAAATCAAAACCTTTATAATCTGCTGATAAATTTAAGCTATATTCAAATTTAGGAATTGCTGACCCTTGGTAGGTATTGTCTTCAGAATCGATTTCTCCATCTTTATTTTGATCCACAAAACGGATGTCTCCAGGTTTTGCATTGGGTTGAGCTCCATGGGCATCAATTTCAGATTGATTTTGGAAAATACCATCGGCAACAGGAATAAAATATGCACCTGGCTCGTGGCCCACTTGAGTGATATTAACAAAATGGTCAGATCCGAATAATAATCCTGTACCATAAAGACGTTGTCCCTCTTCAGCTAATTTGGTAACTTTACTATTAACAGTGGTAAAAGTTCCGAAAGCAGAATAGCCAAATGCACCATTTTTATTGGTATAGCCCAATTCAAATTCTAAACCGTTATTTTTGAATTCGCCAACATTCATTATTGAAGAATCAACACCGCTTGAACCCGATAATTGTTTAAAAATCAATAAATCAGAAGTTACGGTTTGGTAATAGTTTACTGCGCCTTTTAGTTTATTTTCTAAGGATGCAAAGTCAATCCCAAAGTTTGATGAGGTATTGGTTTCCCATTGTAAATTATCATTTTGAAGTGTTCTTGCGATACTTCCTTTATGAGAAGTATTTGGATTTCCAAATACATAACCGCCGTTACTTGCGCTACTTCCTTCCGAAATTAAGGCCACATAGTCATAGTATCCTAAGGCCCCATCATTACCTGCCTGACCCCAGCTATAACGTAATTTTAAGAAGTTAAATACATTTTGGTTTTGCATAAATTCTTCATCAGAAATTTTCCAACCCGCAGCTAAGGAAGGGAAAACACCGTATTGATTGTTTTTTCCAAATTTAGAACTACCATCTCTTCGTACACTTGCTTGAAGTAAATAACGATCGTTAAAAGCATAGTTTACTCTTCCAAATTGTGATACTAAAGCATAATTGTAGTTTGTCCCACTTGCTGAATAGGTGCCATCACCAAAAGCTCTTAAAGTTTTAAAGTTTGGATCTAAAATAAGAGCAGGTACTTTTTGTCCATCTACCATTTTATAACCTTCAGCTTGTGCATAAGTGAATTTGTAAGGTTCTGAAATACGTTCATAACCTGCCATTAAATTGATCGAATGTTTATCAATATCCAGTTGATAGCTAAGCGTGTAGTTTTGAGTTAATCTTCTGGCATTACTATTTTGTTCGGATACAAAAGCATATGCGTTTTCAGGATTATCATCAATATCTCTTACTTTAAAAGCAGGATGGAAAGAAAAATCATTGCTATCGGTATTGGATAAGGCGTAGTTGGCATTCGCAAATAATCCTTTTATGATCTCATAGTTAAAACTAACGTTTCCTGAAAAATATCTTTGTTTGTTAAAACCTTCAATCAGTGCATTTTCTCCAACCGGATTACGGTGGTCGGGTAGATCGCCACTTCTATAACCATATCCCGAAGGTTTAGTTGGATCTAAAACAGGAATTAATGGCGAAATGAAATACGTTTCCCTTAATGAAAATTTATGGCCTTCACGGTAAATTTCGCTATAGTTTAAATTACTGTTGATTTTTAATTTTCCTTTTGTCGAATTAATATTGGCATTAATCCCTTTTTTTGTAAACGAAGAACCAATTAAAAGTCCTTTTTCATCAGCATAATTTCCAGATACGCTATAGTTGATATTGTCTGATGCACCGCTAACTCTTAGATTCAATTGATTTAATTGGCCCGTTCTGTGTGTTTCATCAATCCAGTTGGTGTTTACATTAGGAGGGTTAAGAACATATTGCGGTAAAGGTTCTCCTGCATTTTCATACATTTGTTTGTGTACAGAAACATAACCGTTGGCATCTAATAGTTCCATTTTTTTACGTTGTGTATTAGAGCTTACGGAGCTTTCAATTTCAATTTTTGTTTTTCCTACTTTGCCTTTTTTTGTCGTAATGATGATCACACCGTTAGCAGCTCTGGTACCATAAATAGCACCTGATGCCGCATCCTTTAAAATTTCAATTGAAGCAATATCGTTTGCGTTTATATAATAAGGATCGGCCTGTACACCATCAATAATATAAAGCGGACTGTTACTTCCAAAACTTCCAATACCTCTAATGGTAATATCAGCAACAGATCCTGGGCTTCCTGATGAAGACGTGACCGTTACACCCGAAACTCTTCCTTGAAGGGCATCCACAGGGTTAGTAGTGACTACTTTGGTTAGATCTTCACTTTTTACCTGGCTTATTGCTCCGGTAACATCGCTTTTCTTTTGAGTACCGTAGCCAATAACTACGACTTCGTCTAAATCTTCAGCACTTTCTTGAAGCACGACATTGATTGAAGTTTTGTTGCCTACAATAATTTCTTTTGTAGAAAATCCTAAATAGCTAAATACTAAGGTCGTCCGTTCATTTGGAACTGTAATGGAATAATTGCCGTCAAAGTCTGATTGGGTTCCAACGGTAGGATTACTTTTGATGACCACAGTTGCACCCGCAACTGGCATTCCGCCATCATCAGTAATAGTGCCGTTTACCAAAATACTTTGAGCATGCGCATTGAACGTAAATGCAAAAGATACAAATCCAAAAAGTAATAAAAACAAACTTTTAAAAGAATGATTTTGAGTTTTTGATTGTTTTTTTTTCATGTGAGTAATAATGTTTATTAGTTAGACTTAAACATGATGTTAACTTTAGTTTAAGATTACCAAATATGAAATTATTTCGCATAAAACAACAACAAATCACCTTTACTTGACCTTTACATTGTATTAAATCGGGTTTTTAGCGTGGTTTTGTTAAGGATAATTTAAACTTGAGGAGATGTTTGATTATGAGGTGTTAAAGAGGTTTTGTTTAACTTTAAAAGATTGAATAATGGCTTAAGATACTTGTATTTTAAGTGTTTTGTTAAATGTTTTCCAGAAAATCCACAAGGTTGTCTTTTGATTCTAGGCCAAGTTTTTTTCTTAAGCGATGCCGCCCTATTTCAACAGAATTTAAGGAGATATTGTTGATGTTCGAAATTTCTTTGGAACTAAGTTTGAGTTTAACTTGTACTGCAAGTTGAATTTCCTTATCGGTTAAATTCGGGTATTTTTCTTTGATCTTATATAGGAAATCACTTTGTAAATTTTCGATGTTTGAATGGAATCGTTGAATGTCTTCATTAAAATCAAACTTAAAAGTATATTCTTTGATAAGTGTGTCAATGTCTTTTTTGAGCTGTTTTAAATCAATAAATTTTAGATCCTTTAACGATTTAGTAAAATCCTTATAAATGGTGGTTCGTTGCGAAATAAACAAGGCCAAATTTGTCAATTCGGTCATCCTAAAATCCAGTTTGTGCTCTAGATTTTCACGCTCCAAGGCTTGAGATTTTAGTTTTTCTTTTGAGAGCCTATGGTTTTGTAAATAAATGGCTTTCTTTTTTTTGAAATTATTCCAAAGTCCAGCAATAATTAAAATGGCGATTATGGTTAATAATAATGAGCCAATCAGTAAAGATCTTTTTTTTTGGGCCTCTAGGTTTCTTTCTTGCTCTAATAGTTTAATTTCTGATTCACGCCGTTCAGCTTCATATAATATTCTCATTTCGGCCAGCTTTTCACTTTTATTGCTCGTGAAAACTTCAGAAATGCCTTCCGTATATTTTATAAAATAATCATAGGCTTGTTTGTAATTGTGCGTTGCCACATAATAATCCGACATGATTTTGTCGTTCTCTAAAATAAGCTCGTTATTGTTGCTCAAGGTTTGGGCGAGCATTCTGGATTCTTTCAAAATTTCAAAACACTCTGAATAATTTTTAAGCTTTAAATGAACGATGGCAAGTTCATGCAGGACATAAACTTTTTTGTGCTTATAATTGATTTCATTAACGATTTCAAGAGAAGATTCCAGATGTTTTTTAGCCAGATCAAGCTCATCAATCTTACGATAACAAATGCCCATGTTTTTCATGGTTTCTGCAATTCTGTCCTTGTTGTTGGAATCTTTTATAAGTTCCAAGGATCTTTTAAAAAACGATAATGCCAAGTCGCAATTGTTTTTGCTTTCATGAATTAATCCTATGCTATTGTAGCTATAGGCAATTCGCTGATTGTCGTTAATTTTTTCGTGTATTTTCAAAACCTCGGTATGGTATTCCAATGCTTTGTCAAAATATCCGATATCATAATATAGCCAGCCTAAGGTTCTCAGGGTAAAAGCAAGATCATAATCGTTTCCTATGTCCTTTCTAATTTCTAAAGATTCCAATCCATATTGCAGTGCCTTGTCATAAATGTCATTAAACAAATAGCCTTGACACAAATTGATGAGGGCTAGCCCTTCTTGATCTTTATCCTTAAATTTTGTGGCCAGTTGTAAAGCTTCGGAGGCGTACTCTATAGTTTTATCTGGATTGATGACCCAATATATTTCGGCAATTCGATTTAACAAAGCTGGTTTTTTTGCTTTTGAAATAGTGGGCAAAACGGTCAATAAACTATCCAGCTCAAATTGTGAGTCGCTGGGGTTTTCATCCCAAATGTTAGTTTGCGATTGACTGTTGATACCGAATAGAATTAAGAGTGCTACTATACAAAGAGTATGCTTATTCATGGGTAAAATGGTTTTAGATACTGCCTGAAGCGTCTGTTATCAAAGGACTTCATGGTAACAAATATCGAAAAATATATTGATAATTTTATTTTTATAAAAAATAGAGATGTAAGGTCAAGTAAAGGTTGGTTTTTAGTTATTGTTGATATAATTTCGAAATTTGCTATTCAATAATTAAGTGATTTTTATGTTATTTACAATGTGTTTAAAAAAAGTGGTCCAAAAAGGATCTGTATTTGTTCTAAGTCTGTTTTTAGTTTTGAGTTGCAACGATGCCCAAAAAACACCAGGCATGGATGATGCCCACTACGACTTTCTTGAAATAGGAAAGAATATTTTAAATTATCACATCACGCCCAAAGATGCTAGAGATCGTGATGGACTCATGTTTTCTGATCAAGGAGCGTGGTTTGCTTTTGGGCTTAAAGACACAAATAATACTTCGTTAGGTTTTTCTGGACCTTTTTTAATGACACAGCAAAACGGGATTTGGTTGAGTAATTCTCTGATGAATGCTGTTATTAGAGTGGACGATCAATTTGAATCGCTAAAAAATGATGCTTCGACCAGTTATTCAAGTCATTTGGAAAACAGTTATTCAGGCAATTCCGTAGCAGTTCGGGAAACACTTGTTTTTAAAAATGGACATACGGCCTTAGTGCAAACCCAAATTACAAACACTGGTCAAGAAACCATTAATGTGGATATGGTTTGGGAAAATTCTCCTATTCTGATTGATGGCATTTCATTATCACTTACCGAAAATGGTGTTGAAATCAATTCTACCAAATCTGATGCCAAAGGTTATCTTACTTTTCCTGAAAACACCAATCTTTCATTAGTCGATAGTTTACAATTTTCAGCACAACAAAACTGGAGTTTAAAACCTAATGAAACTAAGGAAATGGTAGTGGCGCACACGTTCATTTTTCCTGAATATTCATGGGAAGAAGAAAGTAAGCAAATTGCCCAACACGATTTTGATGTTATTTTGAAGGATCGAAAAAATGAAAAAAATGAGCAGTTAAAAGCGCTGATCGAAAATAGAAAATCTGAATTTAGCGATGAAAAATATGCTGAGGTTTTGGCCAAAGCGCATTTAACCTTACAAAACAATTGGCGGATTCCTGCTGGAGAACTTAAGCACGAAGGATTATTTCCGAGTTATAATTACCGCGGATTTCATGGGTTTTGGGCTTGGGATTCTTGGAAGCATGCGGTAGGTTTGGCTTATTATAATATCGATTTGGCAAAAAATCAAATGCGTGCCATGTTTGATTTTCAGAGTGAGGACGGATTTATAGTAGATTGTATTTTTAGGGATACCACTATTGAAGCTCATAATTACCGCGATACCAAACCACCACTTTCTGCTTGGGCGGTTGTTAAAATCTATGAAAAGGATAAGGATGCCGATTTTGTAAAAGAGATATATCCAAAGCTTAAAAAATATCACGAATGGTGGTATGCCAAGCGCGATCACGACCAGGACGGTTTGTGCGAGTATGGCTCTACAGACGGAACAGTCATTGCTGCAAAATGGGAAAGTGGGATGGACAATGCCATCCGTTTTGACGATTCAAAGATTTTAAAAAACGCGGAAGGCGCCTATTCACTCGATCAGGAAAGTGTGGATCTGAATGCTTATTTATATGCTGAAAAACTATATTTAAGTGAGTTGGCGGCTGCTATCAATAATTTAGAAGATGAGAAATCTTATAAAGAAGAAGCAGAGTTATTGAAAAATCGCATCCAGCAACAGTTTTATGATCCTGAAGATGGTTGGTTTTACGACACCACGCTTGATGGAAAAACGTTTATCAAAGGCGAAGGAAGTGAAGGTTGGACCGCACTTTGGACCAAGGCAGCAACACAAGAACAGGCCGATGCCGTAAAGATCAGAATGATGGATCCTGAAAAATTTTATACCAAAGTTCCTTTTCAAACGATGAGTGCCGATCATGAAAAATTCAATCCATTAAAAGGATATTGGCGTGGCCCAAATTGGTTGGATCAGTCTTACTTTGGAGTGGAAGGCTTACGTAATTATGGGTTTAATACAGAAGCTGATGCGGCAACGCACCAAATTATTGCAGGTGCCGAAGGTGTTTTAGGCAAAGGATTGGCCATACGTGAAAATTATCATCCAATTACCGGACAAGGTTTAAATGCCCAAAGCTTTAGCTGGAGTGCAGCACATCTTATTATGTTATTACAAAACAATTAAATGAATTATAACAATCTAAAAATTTCAACAACCCAAGCCGAAGCCATACTTCTGGAACTTTACCATTTGAAAGGTAGTGCGGCTAAACTTCCTGGTGAATTGGATTTTAATTTTAGAATTAAAATTGATCAAAAATCTGCTTATATTCTTAAAATTTCACGCCCAGATGAAGATCAAGATTATCTCGATTTTCAGCAAAAACTGTTACAATTTGTTGAAATAAACGGAGCGGGACTTTTAGCCCCAAAAGTGATTCTTGATCGTAATGGAAACAGTATTTCTAAAATTACCGATAGTTTTGGACAGCAACGGCACGTACGTTTACTGAGTTGGGTTTCGGGTCGGGTTTGGAGTGGCGTAAACCCGCAGTTAAACGATCTGCGCTATAGTTTAGGCGAGCAATGCGGACTGTTGACACAAGCTTTACAAGGGTTTGATCATCCACTAGCACATCGTGCATTTGAGTGGGATGTTGCGCAATCACTTTGGACAAAAGCCCACGTTTCGATATTTGACGAGGATCAAAAAGAGATAATAGAATATTTCCAAAATCAGTTTGAAAAATCACAGGATAGCTATTCGGTATTGCGAAAAGCCGTGGTTCATAATGATGGCAATGATAATAATGTGATTGTGACCAGTGATCTGGTCCATCCAAAAGTTCAAGCGATTATCGATTATGGAGATGCAGTTTATACGCAGGTTATCAATGATCTGGCAGTTGCTTGTGCTTATGCAATTATGGACCATAATGATCCTTTGGAAGCAGCGTTGCCTATTGTTAAAGGTTATCATTCCAAATTTGAATTGCACGAAGAAGAGTTGGCACATTTGTATAATGCTATTGCCATGCGATTGGTTATTTCTGTTACCAAATCGGCTTTAAATAAAATTAAGGAACCTGATAATGTGTATCTGCTGATTAGCGAAAAGCCTGCATGGGAAGTTCTTCATAAATGGCGACAAGTCTCATCAGATTTTGCACATTATAGTTTTAGAAATGCCTGTGGTTTTGAAGCGCATCCAAATTCGAGGTTATTTAGCGATTGGATGAAAAATCAAAAATTTGGCCTTGGAGATCTTTTTCCAACAGTTAAAAAGCATGAGGTGCATCATCTCGATTTAAGTGTGTCGAGTAAATGGATTGGACATCAAAAGGAATTTAACGATTTAGATATATTTCAGTTTAAAATTGATCAACTTCAAAAGAAAAATTCTGACAAAATTCTCGCTGGTGGTTATTTAGAGCCTCGTGCTTTATATGTGTCGGATGCTTATGACAAAATAGGGAATTCAGGTAAGGAAAGAAGAACCATTCATTTGGGAATAGATTTCTGGCTACCTCAAGAAACATCTGTTTGTAGTATGTTGGATGGCGAAGTGGTTGTTGCTGTTAATAACGCTGGATCCAAAACCTACGGTGGACTGGTTATTTTAAAACATCAGGTTGATGGGTTGGAGTTTTATACACTTTATGGGCATTTATCGGTTGAAAGTGCAGCAAAGTATAAAGTTGGCGATTGTTTAAAACGCGGTGAAGAAATTGGCCAATTGGGCACTCCTGATGAAAATGGTAATTGGGCACCGCACCTTCACTTTCAGGTGATGCTTTCGCTTTTAGATTTCAAAGATGATTTTCCGGGAGTGGCTTATTTTAATCAAATAGACGTTTGGAAAAGTATTTGTCCAGATCCTAATTTGTTGTTTAAATCGGCATCACTTCAGCATATTTCTGAAATTTCAAATGCACAATTAATCAGTTATCGCAAGCAACATTTAGGTAAAAGTTTGAGCCTTCAATATGAAATACCTATAAAAATGGTCCGTGGAGCTGGTCAGTATTTAATGGATCAATACGGCACCATGTATTTAGATACGGTAAATAATGTGGCACATGTGGGTCATGAAAATTATGATGTTGTAAAAGCGGGCCAGGAACAAATGGCGCTAATTAATACCAATTCGCGCTACCTGCACGATAATATAAATGATTTGGCCAAAGAGCTTCTTGAAACTTTACCACCAGAATTGAGCGTTTTGCATTTTGTCAATTCGGGAAGTGAAGCTAATGAGTTGGCTATTAGAATGGTTAAAGCAGCAACGGGTCAAAAAGACATTATTGCGAGCGAAGTTGGCTATCACGGCAACAGCAATATGTGTATTGACATCAGTTCATATAAGTTTGATGGCAAAGGTGGAACCGGTGCTCCTGAGCATACCCATATTTTTCCATTGCCAGATGCATTTAGAGGTAAATATACAGGCAATAATTGTGCGGATCAATATGCCGAAGAAGTTCAAAGACAAATAGATAATATTCACGATAAAGGCCGTGGCGTTGGTGCTTTTATTATTGAGCCGATTATTAGTTGTGGTGGTCAAATAGAATTGCCTGACGGATTTTTATCAAAAGCTTATGCGTTTGTCAGAGCTGCCGGTGGACTTTGTATTTCTGATGAAGTTCAAACAGGTTGTGGCCGAATGGGAAAAACATTTTGGGGTTTTCAACTACATGATGTGATCCCCGATATTGTAACTATTGGTAAGCCATTAGGTAATGGACATCCGCTGGCGGCCGTAGCGTGTACTCTAGAAGTGGCGGAAAAGTTTGCCAATGGGATGGAGTATTTTAACACCTTTGGCGGAAATCCAGTGTCATGCGCAATTGGAACCGAAGTTATTCGGATTGTAAAACGTGAAAAACTACAACAAAATGCCTTGATAGTAGGCAATTTCTTAAAAGATGAGCTTAAGACATTGGCTAAAGATTTTCCGATTATTGGCGATGTACGTGGTCAGGGATTATTTCTTGGTATCGAACTCGTTGATGCCAACAAAAAACCTTTAGCGGCACAAACAGATTATTTGGCGAATAGAATGAAAAACCATGGTATTTTAATGAGTACAGATGGACCTGATCATAACGTGTTGAAAATTAAGCCGCCAATTGTTTTCACAAAGGAAAATGCAGAAGAAATGCTCTTCTACTTAAGAAAAATATTTACAGAAGATTTTATGCAACTATAAAACGACGTTCATGACTTAATTGTCTTAAAATCATTGAATATATATGTGGTTTTGGATTTTTAAAGGTCATGTTTCATTAAAATAAATTTAATAAACACTATGAGATTAAGAGTATTAGGTAGTATTGCTTTGTTGTTCGCAATGGGTTGTAAGACCCCGCCGCTTATAGAAGTGCCGGAACAAACGTATCATTTTAACCACGAAATCGTTGAAGATTTTAAACTCGCACCACGTGCCACTTATTTTGGTTTTGAAAATACAGATCTTAAAGAAAAAGAACAGTCCAAACGTTTTATGAGCTTAAATGGGCCTTGGAAATTTCATTGGGTCAAGGATCCTAAAACACGACCTACAACCTTTCAAAATATACATTTTGATGATTCTGATTGGACTACAATCCCAGTGCCTGCCAACTGGGAAGTAGAAGGCTATGACCATCCTATTTATTTGGATGAGCGTTATCCGTTTACTACCACTTGGCCAGATGCGCCAACCGATTATAATCCTGTAGGAACCTATAGAAAGGAGATTGTTTTAAATAAAGAATTTCTTTCCGAAGATGTCATTTTGCATTTTGCAGGTGCTAAATCGGCAATGTATGTGTATTTAAATGGTGATTATGTAGGCTATTCACAAGGCAGTAAAACGCCGGCAGAATTTAATATTACCAAATATTTAAAAGAAGGCAAAAATATTTTGGCGCTGCAAATGTTCCGTTGGAGTGATGCCAGTTATCTTGAAAGCCAAGATTTTTTAAGAATGAGCGGTATTGAACGCGAAGTTTATTTGTACACGCAGCCAAAAGTAACTGTTGCTGACTATTATGCCTATACCAATTTGGATGAGAACTATCAGAATGGGATTTTTAAAAATACCGTTTCCATAGTTAATCATTCGGATGAAGCTGCTATACGTAAAGTCTCGGTTGAGGTTTTTGATGGTGAAATGTCAACATATAAAAATTCAGAAACACTAAATATTTTAGCAAAAGATAGCATTCAATGGGTATCCGAAAATATTTTTGAGAACATCAAACATTGGTCGGCAGAAGCACCAAATCTTTATACGTTAAAAATTACTTTAGAAGATGAAGGCAATGCAAAAAACAATCAGTACATCACCAGAAAGATTGGTTTTAAAAGTGTTGAAATCAAGAACGCCCAAGTTTTAATTAACGGAAAACCTATTTACATCCGTGGGGTGAACAGGCATGAAACCGATCCGCACAAAGGTCATGTCGTATCGCGCGAATCGATGGAATTGGATATCAAGCTCATGAAACAAAACAATATTAATGCCGTTCGTTCTTCGCATTATCCTAACGATCCGTATTGGTATGAGTTGTGCGATACATATGGATTGTATGTTGTGGACGAGGCTAATATTGAAAGCCATCCTTTGGCCATAAACAAAGACACGCAATTGGGGAATGAGATGAGCTGGTTGCACGCGCACGAAGTGCGTACGCAACGCATGTATTATCGAGATAGAAACCATCCGTCAATTTATTCATGGTCTTTAGGAAATGAAGCCGGGCGTGGCGAAATTTTCAGAACCACTTACAAATGGTTAAAAGCACAGGATGATAACCGCATTGTGCAATATGAACCAGCCAGAAAAGAAGATTATACCGATGTGTATTGCCCAATGTATCCGAAACCGGAATATTTGATCAATCATGGAAAATCCGATTCTGATAAACCGTCCATTATGATCGAATACGCGCATGCCATGGGGAATTCTGTTGGAAACCTTCAGGATTATTGGGATATTATTGAAACGTATCCAAATCTTCAGGGCGGTTATATATGGGATTGGGTGGACCAAGCGTTAGAGTATAAATATGAAAATGGTGACACGTATTTAGCTTACGGTCATGACTATCATCCAGACTTGCCAACCGATGGCAATTTTTTGAACAACGGATTGGTCGATCCGTATCGTGTGCCGCATCCGCATTTAACCGAAGTGAAGAAAGTATATGAACCGGTTCAGTTTTATTATGTAGGTAATGGCGTTATTGAGATTATCAACAAGAATTTCTTTGTCGATTTTTCTGACAAAACCATTTCATGGAAAGTTTTAAAAGATGGTGAAACCGCTTTTCAAGATCAGGATATTGTTGTAAATGTGGATCCGCAAGAAGCTAAAAAAATAAAATTGGAAAATTTTCCAACCGATTTCTCCAATGATAATGAATACATCCTTCAAGTAAGCTTGATTCAAAATGAAGATAAAAACTTAGTTCCAAAAGGTCATGAAGTGGGCTGGGATGAGTTTGTAATTCAAAAAGGAAAGTTTAAAAAAACCTCAGCTTTAGATGGTGAAAATCTTGAGATTAATGAAGTTGATGGTTCTTTTGCCGTAAAAAACAACGCCATCGATTTTAAGATTAATGCTGTGTCTGGCGAAATCCAATCATGGCATCATGATGGACAGCTTATTACCAATGAGGCCATCCGTCCTAATTTTTGGCGTGCGCCAACGGATAATGATTTAGGGAATAACATGTTTAAATGGGCCAAAATTTGGCAAGATGCCACTTACGGTTATGTTGCCAAATTGGTCGAAGCGCCTAAAAAGATAAACAATGCCGTGACGTTTAAAGTTGCATACCATTTGCCAAACAATGAAGCCGATGTTGCAATTATATACACTTTAAAAGCTGATGGAAGTTTGGGTGTTGATTATAGTTTTAAGCCTAATCAAACAGATTTGCCAAATATTCCAAGATTAGGAATGTATGTGACCCTGCCAAATGATTTTACTGAGATTGCATGGTATGGAAAAGGTGAAACTGAAAGTTATTGGGATCGTAAAACAGGTGTTAAAACCGCGGTGTATTCGGGGAAAGTTGCTGATCAGTTTGAGCGCTATTTACGACCACAGGAAACTGGAAATAAAACCGATATCCGATGGGTGAAGTTATCGTCCGATGCGCTTCATTTGCAAGCTTCAAGTGACGTGTTGTTAAATACCAGCGTTTGGCCATTTGCCATGCCGGAAATTGATTTTAAAAGTGATGATGCCACCGCGTCAGCTTCAGGATTAGTACCTGTTACATCAAAACATGGTGCAGATATTAAAATTGCTGATATCGTAACCTGGAATATCGATTATCTGCAAATGGGCGTAGGAGGAGATACGTCATGGGGAAGGCTTGTACATCCTGAATACACCATTCCAGGAAATAAACCTTATAAATATTCGTTTGAGATAAAGCCTTTCAAATAAATTCCCTGATTTTTTAAGAAACAAAAAACCACGCTCTTCATGTAAGTCACGTGGTTTTTTTATTTTTATAAAGACCTTGTTTTTGCGTTAAACAAGTTTTTTGATACTCATGATATAGCCAAAATGCATGCCTTCGTGATAGTTGTTGAAAGTGATGGCATCTTCTATGGAATGGATTTTAAACCCAGATTTGAGTTCGCGTTTTTGGTAGGATTTGAATACTTTATTGTGATAATCACTTTTTGTTTGATCGATAAGCGAAATCAAAAGCTCTTTGATGTTTTCAATTTCATCTTTTTCAACATAGCCGTTCACAAAAGTTCCAGGTTTATAACGATCGATCATGCTATCGGGAATATTGGCTTTTAAGCCCGATCCGAGATAAACTAAGCTTTGTTGTACAACAATAATGTGAGCAATATTCCAGATTAGATTATTGTTAAATCCGACAGGAATTTTATTCAATTGTTCTGTTGAATAGGTGTCTAAAAAGGTTTTGAGGTGTTTTCTGTTGGTTTCCCAAATATTAAACTCTGCTTCCATAATACTATTGGATTATACGATTTTTGATTACAATTGGCATTTTTTGGTCAAGCTGTTTTTAAAAAATTTAAAGGGGTCTAATCATCAACTTGTCAAGTGGTATAAAAAGGTTATTAATTTAATAAAAATGGCTTTACTTATAAAATTTATTTTATAAAGTGCTTTCCTTTTAGATGGCAAAAATCATTTTGGGTTACAAAAGTTGATTGATAAAATTATCAGTTTTTAGCAAAGTCTGCTTAATCGAATTTAAATTTTAATCCCAGCATAAGATTTCCTTTTGGCATTGGCACCAAATTGGTTTCGGTATATTCTGCGTTAAAAATATTGTTCGCGGCCAATGCAATTTCAAAATCTGCTCTGTTGTAATTCACAGAAACATCAAAAACGCCGTAGTCATCACCAGCGGTTCTTACGGCATATTTATAAACTACGGTTTGTGAGAAATTTTTGATAAATTGAGATCTGTAATTCAGCACGAATTGATGTTTTAGAGAGTTTATGGCATATTGTGAATACGGAAGATCTAATTTTTTTATTTTATCTTCTATAAAAGTGTAGCCTAAGTTGATGTTTTGATCATAGCCTAAAGTCGAAAATGCGTATGAAACTGAGGTCTCAACACCTTTGGTGTTCAATTTTCTGATGTTGGTGGCTTTAAAGCGTTCCTCTTCGCTGTTTTTTATGAAATCGATCAGGTTTTTGGAATCTCTGTTAAATAGACTTAAAGACATATTAAACTTCGATTTGGTGAATTTTAATCCAAATTCTTCAGCAATGGCTTCTTCTGGTTTTAAATCCTCATTTCCTAAAGTCGTCGGGTCGCTATAGTACAAATCGGTATAGGTTGGAATGCGATACGTATATCCCATATTGGCGTACGCTCTAAAATGATCTGTGATTTGAACTCCGGCATTAATTCCCGGAAAAAAATGAAATTTAAAATCGGAATAGTAAGACATGGCAATTCCAGGCGTTACATCAACACGTTCTTTAAATAGTTTAAAGCGTTGTTCTAAAAATAGCGTTGTGACGGTACGAGAGTGATTGCCTAAATTATTGCTCGATAAAAATACCTTGTCAAAATTGATTCCGAAACCTGTAATTCCGATTTCCGATTGGTAAGATCCATTGATCTGTGCACCAATTTTATTGGAAATATGTAGGTTTCTATAGCCGCTCGGATTTTGTCGATCAAATAAATACAAATCTTGATTACGTCTCCAGTATACCTGTGGCGTGATCGTCCAACTGTCTTTTGTCAATCTTGTGGTAACGCCTAAAAGGCTGGTTTGTGTTTCTTCGTATTGATCTATGGCAGATGGTGTGGCGTAAAATCCGTTGGCGCCAAACTTTCTGTCCGCAAATGAGGCTAGAAGTTCGATAGGTTTTTTTTGCGTATTGAACTGACTTTTAATAAAGTAGTTCTGACTGTCATAATCGGTGTTGTAGCGATAGCCTTCGGATACATTTCTTGAGTAATGAACCAAATGTTCAGAGTTTTCAAAATTGCTGTTTGCGGTTACCGAAGCGCCTAACTGTTCATAAGAACCTCCTGAAACACCAATTGATAAATGGTTTGGACTGCTCTTTTTAGTGATAATATTAATCGCACCTGTAAAAGCGTTTTGGCCATAAACTCTTGCTGCCGGGCCTTTGATGATTTCGATGCGCTCAATGGTTTCAAATGGCAGGGTAGCATTTAGAATATGATGTCCGGTTTGTGAATCGTCCATTTTTATGCCGTCAATCAGCACAAGTGTTTGGTCAAATCCGCCACCGCGAATGTAAAGATCGGCTTGCATACCTTTTGTGCCACGTTGTCTAATATCTAATCCTGCCACTTGTTGTAAAAGTTCGGCCACAGAAGTAGCCGGATTTAACTTGATGTCTTCGGCAGTGATGATCATTATGGATTGCGAATTTTTTGAAAACGGTGTTTCAATTCGTTGTGCAGATATAACAACTTCTTCAAGTTTTTCAGGGAGATCTTTTTTTTCTTGAGCAGTGCTGTTAATCGAAATTAAAACTAATAATAGTAAGAATCTAGAGGTCATTATTTGGGTTTTTAAGCCGCAAAGTTACTTAAACCTCGAGTGTAAATTGTAATTAATGGTGTGGATTATCGGCAAGCTGTTATAGTCTTGCTTAAGACAATTCGATATCAATTATTTATAGAAATTGATAATGGTGGTAATTAGATCTGAGTTGTTTTTTATGCTACCTTAAACTTTTAAAGGGTTTCGGTTTTTACAGTTTTTATAAATGGTGTCAAAAAAGCCGCTAGATTCTAATGACAAGATTGTGTTTTTTAGCTTTTGAACGTAAAAATGCATACGCTCTTTTCATTTGTGTTTTTACTGTATTAATGGAGATGCCGTTTGATTCGGCTATTTCTGCATAACTTTGACCGTCAATAACCGAGGATATAAAAATTTCTTTTCTGCTTTTTGGTAGTTGATTCAGTAGTTCCCATAATTTATCATAATTCTTTGATCTATCTAGGGTATGGTCAGATTCCTCGTCAGGTTGGTTTAATGTTATTTTGTCTAGTGACTGTTCTTTATTTGCTTTTTTGACTGCCGCTAAGCTTAAGTTTTTAATCGCTCGTACGGCATAAGCCTGGAAGGAAACTTTTAAAGTGATAGTGTCTTTTTTTTGCCAATAGGAAACAAAAAAATCATGTACAATATCTTTCGATGCATCTTTATCTTTTAATATCGAAAATGAAACTAGGCACAAAAACGTATAGTGTTCCTTGAATAGGCTTTCTATTTCTTTAAGGGTGACTGTCGACTTTGCTTTCATAAAATAATGGTAAACCGAGAGTTAAAAAAATATTAATTGTTGGGGCATTGATATTGTTTTAAGTAGCAAACTTTAAATTTTTAGGCAAAAGGTCTGTCTATGGACGGACTGGGTTGAGAAAACCATTTTGGACCATTGGTGGTCATGTAGACGCAATCTTCTAAACGTACTCCAAATTCACCAACGATGGATATATTGGGCTCAATACTGAAACACATTCCTGGCGCTAATATCAGATCGTTTCCTTTGACTGCATTTCCCCATTCGTGGCCATCCATGCCAATACCATGACCTGTTCTATGTGGCAGGCCAGGAAGTTTGTAGTCTGGTCCAAAACCAGCATCAGTTAATATTTTTCGAGCAGCAGCATCCACATTTTTTAATGGAGCACCTAATTGCGCAGCTTTAAAACCTGCTGCTTGGGCTCTTTTTTCTAAATTCCAAATTTCAATTTGACGTGGTGTAGGTTTTGTACCAAAAACAATCGTTCGGCTAATATCCGATTGGTAGCCTTCAACGGTGCATCCACAATCGACCAATACAATATCACCTTTTTTTAATATTTGAGGCTGCGAACTTCCATGAGGAAATGCGGAAGCTTCGGCAAAATTGCAAAGTGCAAATTGATGACGTCCACCTAGTTTTTGATGCGCCGCTGCAACTGCTTTTGAAAAATCGGATGGAGAGGATCCTTCTTTCAGGTTTTCAAATCCGATGGCTATGGCTTTTAAAGTAATGTCGGTTGCTTTTTGCATTAATGCAATTTCTGCTTCCGATTTGATCAATCGGCACGGAATGGTAATAGGATCGCCACTAACAAAATTTAGCTCCGGTGCTTCTTTTTTGATACCATTAAAAATAAAGAAACGCATACGTTCCTCTATGGCTATGTTGCCAGATGAAACTCCAGCGTCATTAATGGCTAAAACAGCTTGTTTATATGGACTTTCATCTTCTTCCCAAGTGAATATTTGGTGGCCTATGGTGATTTGTTGCTTAAGGCGATTTTCCTCAAAATTAGGGCAGATGTAACGAACATCACCCTTAGAAGGGATAATTGCAATCATTGGCCGTTCACTCGATCCCCATGAAATTCCTGTGAAATATCTCATAGAAGTTCCAGAATCTAATAATAAACAGTCAATGCTTTCTTGCTGCATTAATTGTTGTGCTTTCTGAATTCTTTTTTTTCTTTCTTCCAGTGTTATGGGGATGATATTATCCATGGTTGAAGAGAATTCGTCATCATGGTTTTGGTTTTCAAATATGGTTTTTTTGGATGCATATGGGCTAAAACCCATAAACATTGCAGAACTGGCTACAATTGTTGAAATATTGATAAAGCTCCTTCGATTCATTGTGGGGATTGGTAAAATTTTAACATTTATACGATCTAAAAGTAATAAAATTAACTTCTAAAAAAAAAGAATTAAAAATCAAAAGGAAAAAATCTGTCACCCTTTTTTGATCTTTTTGTAACTAATTAATGAGTCTGTTAATTATTTTATTGAAAAATGCAAGATCGTATATCATATAATTAGTGATTTGTGTTTTTTGATACGCTAAATATAATTAATAATTTATTAACAAACATTAAAACTACTAATTATGAGAAATCAACTTTTAATTGCACTATTGTTTATGCCTTTTCTTGTAGCGGCACAAATGATAGGTGGGCCAGACAGGAAGCCTGGTGAAGGTGAAGGACCTTTTGATCGACTAATAATTCGAGGTGTTACCTTAATTGATGGAACGGGCGGACCTCCTGCCGGACCTGTTGATATTGTTATTGAAAAGAATAAAATTGTGGATGTCATTACTGTTGGAGCTCCCAAAGTCCCAATCAATGAAGCTAGACGTCCTAAACTGGGGTCAGGAAATACTAAGGAAATTAATGCTCATGGTAAATTTGTAATGCCAGGTATTGTTGATTTGCACGTACATACTGGTGGTGTTCCTAAAGCTCCCGAGGCAGAATATACATACAAACTTTGGCTTGCGCATGGTATAACAACAGTGAGAGGTGTTCCTACAGGTGAATTGGAGTGGTCTTTAAATGAACGTTCCAGAAGTGCAAAGAATCAGATTGTAGCCCCGCGTATTGTTTTGTTTCATCGTCCGGGAAGCGGTAAGGAATGGGAAAATCGCAAGATTATAACGCCTGCGGATGCTAAAGAATGGGTTCAGTATGCCAAGAAAAAAGGTGTGGATGGATTGAAATTGGGGTCATATCGTCCTGAAGTTATGAAGGCTCTTCTTGATGAGGCCAATAGTTTGGGTATGGGAAGTACTGCGCATTTGGGACAAGGTGGTGTTGCACAAATGAATGCGTTGGATGCTGCAAGGTTAGGTCTTACAAGTATGACCCACTTTTATGGTCTTTTTGAGTCTATGTATGAGAATAATGATGTTCAGCCTTGGCCAATAGATATTAATTATGGCGATGAGCAACATCGTTTTGGTCAGGTGGCACGGCAATGGAATTTGGTAAAACCAGGTGGTGAAAAATGGAACGCCCTTCTTGACGAGTTTTTAGCTATGGATTTTTATATAAATCCTACGATGACCATTTATTCAGCAGGACGGGATGTCATGGCGGCGCGAAATGCAGATTGGCACGCTAAATATACCTTGCCTTCACAAATGGATTTTTTTGAACCAAGTCGTATAAATCATGGGGCTTATTGGTTTGATTGGACCACAGAAGATGAAGTAGCTTGGAGAAAATATTATCAGGTTTGGATGCAATTCTTAAATGAATATAAAAATAAAGGAGGAAAGGTGACCGTAGGTTCAGATTCAGGATTCATTTATCAGTTATATGGTTTTGGAACCATATTGGAACTTGAAATGTTGCAAGAAGCAGGTTTTCATCCACTTGAAGTTATTAGGGCTGCAACCATGTACGGTGCTGAAGAGGTCTTTAAGCCTTTGAAAAAGGAAATCGAATTTGGTGTCATCAGACCTGGCTTGTTGGCCGATATCGTTATACTCGATGAAAATCCGCTTCAGAACATGAAAGTTCTATATGGTACCGGAGCTGTAAGACTTAATGATGACACAGGAAAACCGGAAAGAGTGGGTGGTGTGGTACATACTATAAAAGACGGGATTGTCTATGATGCCAAGCAGCTTTTAAAAGATGTAGAACTAATGGTCTTGAAGCAAAAAGAAGAAAGAGCAAAGCAATAAATTTTACAACATTATTGGGGGTGCTTTTCGTTTTTTGAAGCAATATCGATTGCCACAACTTTATTGACAGCTATGGGATGTTAGCTCCAATTAATTTACAAAAGGGTGCCTTTGGTATAAATGCCAAAAGTGCCCTTTTAGGATTTTGGATATCAAATTAAGTCAGCCAAGATTGTAATGTGGGTTTAATTGTTTGAATATCCTTATTAATAGGTTTTTATAATTTGATGGTAATATTATTTGTTCTTTATTTAGGTTTTTATAGTTAGGGAGTATTAAAAGGATAATTTAAGATTAGTTTTTGTTTGTTGGTTTTAAGCTGTTGATTTAGATCTTTTGTGGATTGAGTTGTTCGACAGTAAATTATATAATATCAGCTTTTTAAAATTAATTTATAAAATTTCATAAAATTCTGTCACCCTAATTTGGCAATCGTATAACATATTAATAGAGAAAAGCATTTATGACATCAAATTCAAGATTGAAAATAGTTCTAGAAACAATAAAAGTTTCTGGAAAAATAACTCCAGAATTATTAAAACATTTATCTGTAGAAGAAAAAGACCTTGTCCAGACACTTTTTGATCAAGGTATGATCGAGGATACTTTAAGTTATATGGAAAGTTTAGATAGTACTAAAGCATGGAACGAATTAATGCCAGAATTGGAACAGCCAGAAAAGAGCGCCATTCCTTTGTGGCGCTCGGTTATGCGCTATGCTGCCGTGGTTGTTGGTGTGGTTGCATTAGGGTATATGGTACAGACTAGAGATCAGGTTGATAGTGGGATGGCCAATCAGGTTTTAGAAACAAATGGAATAAAACTATTGTTGGGAAAGGATGAAATAAAGTTTTTGACCCAGCAAAGCAGTGAAGAAATTAGTAATAGTTCAGGTCAGGTAGTTGCGCAATACAATGCAAATAGTATTACCTATTTGAACAATCCTGAAATTAAGGATCTTGTTTTTCATGAAATTGAAGTTCCGTATGGAAAAATATTTGATTTGACCTTGTCAGATGGTACCGTGGTCCATTTAAACTCTGGAACTAAGATGCGCTATCCTATTCAATTTTTAAAAGGTCAAAAACGAGAGGTTCAGATCAGTGGAGAGGCTTATTTTGATGTTGCTAAGGATAAAGAACATCCTTTTGTGGTAAGTTCAGATGATATTGCAATTGAGGTATTGGGAACTCAATTTAACTTCTCAACATATAAAGAAGAATCGGTTGTGGGTGCTGTGCTTGTTGAAGGTGCAATAAAAATGATCAATTCAAGATTTCCTGACGAAGACGTTGTTTTAGTGCCTGGCACGCGTGGTTCATGGAACAAGGTTGAACATAAAACAACAGTTGAGGAAGTAGATGTGAGTATTTACACAGGCTGGATGAAAGGCGAGATGATTTTCAAGAATTCAACTTTTGAGGAGATGGCAAAAAGACTTGAACGCCGATATGATGTGAAAATTGAAAATAGAAACTCAGAACTTTCCCAAAAAGTTTTCAATGCGAGTTTTAGCAAACGTATTGAAAGTTTTGAAGATGTGTTAATATACCTTTCGGAGGTGTCTTCTTTTCGCTATGAGATTAAAAATAATAGCGTGATAATTTATTGATAACTATTGAATTAACTAATAACCATTAACCATTAAAACTTTTCTTATGACATACTTTTTATGATATCGAAATGATTAAAAATGAATTTTCAAAAATGTTTTCACCATTTTCTCAAATATTTAATTAAGATAAATAACTGCACCTACAACATTTAACTCAACAACATTATGAAAAAAATTAGAAGCTTTAAAATACCTTTTTGGATATTTTCCAAAATTGATTTAAAAATAAAACTTACCATACTTTTTTTGATTGTTTCATTATTTGAAATTCAAGCAAGTTCATATCCTGATGGCGATAAATTGGATTTAGATTTAGAGCAAGCAAGCTTGATGATGATATTTGAAGAAATCGAATCAATTTCAGATTATCGCTTTTTGTTTGAAACACAACAAATCGTATCTGAAAAAAGAATGACAGTAAAATTAAAAGACAAAGAGATAAAGGAAGTTTTGGATGTGGTACTTGATGATACTGGCATAAAATACAAAGTGAAAGGACGTCAGGTTATTCTTGTTAGGACTGAAAAAGATGATGTGATCAAAGATTTTTCGGATGGTAAAAATAATAACAAAATGGTAGTGCAACAGGTGATAAAAGGTACAGTTTCTGATGCGTTTGGACCTTTGTTGGGTGCCAATGTTCTTGAAAAAGGAACAACAAATGGCGTTCAAACCGATTTTGATGGTAATTATACGCTTAATGTTTCTGCTGGTGCTATCTTAGTTGTATCATACGTTGGTTATAAAACAAAGGAAGTTCCGGTTTCAAATCAAAGTACGATCAATATTATTTTAGAAGAAGATGCGGCACTTTTGGAAGAGGTAGTTGTAACTGCTTTGGGGATTTCCAGAGAGAAAAAATCCTTGGGATATGCCACTCAAGAAGTATCGGGTGATGATGTAAACAGAGTGCCTACAGATAACGTGGTGAATGCACTTTCAGGAAAAGTGTCCGGTGTTCAGATTAAGAATAACTCCAATTTAGGAGGGTCAAGTAACGTCATAATTAGAGGTAGCACTTCATTGACAGGAGATAACCAGGCCTTGTTTGTTGTAGATGGTGTGCCTATCAGCAACTCTAACTTTAATACTGAATCACAACAAACTGGTGGTGGTGGATTTGACTATGGTAACTTGGCCTCTGATATAAATCCTGAAGACATTGCATCGATTAACGTTTTAAAAGGTGCCGCAGCAACTGCATTATATGGCTCTAGGGCAACTAACGGTGCAGTTGTAATTACGACAAAATCTGGTGCAGGATTAAAAGATAAAACTCAAATTACCATCAATTCTGGAGTTACTGTTGGGTTTGTTGATAAATCGACATGGCCAAAATACCAAAATGAATATGGTACTGGTTACGGTTCCATTTATGGGCCTAACGGAAATGAGTATTTCAACCAACGTGATGTGAACGGCGACGGGGTCATGGATCTTGTTTCGCCATCTACAGCTTATGGCTCTTATGGTGCGCCTTTTGACTCTAGTTTAATGGTGTATCAATGGGATTCTTTCTATCCTGAATCTCCTAATTATATGAAGCCTACGCCTTGGGAAGCTCCTAAAGATGACTTGATCAGTTTTTTTGAAACTCCGATAACCCTTGTGAACAGTATCTCACTTTCGGGAAGTGGCCAAAAATCTAATTATAGAATTTCTTATACTAATTTTGAGCAAGATGGGATCATGCCAAATAGTAACATTTCTCGTAATAATGTATCTATAAATACAGGGTTTGATCTTAATGACAGATTAAAGGCTTCTGCCAGTGCAAACTACATAAAAACTGATGCTTTGGGACGTAATCGTACAGGAAACGAATCGGCATTTGGAAATGGTGGTAACGTTGTTGCGACGATGCGTAAATATTGGGCTAATAATGTGGGTATTCAAGAGTTGAAAGATGCCTATTTTAGTACTGGAAGAAATATTGATCCTTTTATGGGTGGAACCATTGATAACCCATATTGGGTACTTTATGAAAACTACCAAAATGACACCCGAAGTAGAATATTTGGTAATGCATCCTTAAACTACAAGATTACCGACTGGTTAAATGTAGAAGGTCGCGTTTCATTAGACACCTATTCCTTTTTACAGGAAGAGCGCGCTAATACCGGAACTAGAGGAAGAGAAGGTAAATATGAGAGAAAAAACATCAACTTCAGCGAGATGAATTATGACTTAATGTTAAATTTCAATAAGCATGTCACTGAAAAGTTGAACATCAGTGGGGTTCTTGGGACCAATATTAGAAGAAACGATTTTAGTTCAATTAGTGCTTTGACCAATGGCGGCCTTGTGCTTCCGGGATTGTATTCACTTTCCAACTCTGTCAATATACCAAATGCACCAGTTGAAGTTCAAGAAAAGGTTGGTGTTGATGGGGTATATGGTCTTGTTTCTTTTGGCTATAATAATCTATTGTACTTAGATTTAACTGGACGTTTTGACCATTCTTCAACTTTGCCTAAAGAGAACAGTACTTATTTCTATCCATCGGTTTCTACCAGTTTTATTTTCTCAAATTTAATTGAAAGTGATATCCTGTCTTTTGGTAAATTGAGATTAAACTATGCTGAGGTTGGGAGTGCAGCACCAGCAAACAGGTTAAAAGACGTCTTGTCAAAACCTACACCATTTGGTTCTATTCCTTTGTATGGCGTCAATAGTACTAAAAACAATGCGGACCTTTTGCCAGAAAGAACAGCCAGTACAGAATTTGGCTTGGAACTTCGTTTTTTGCAGAGCCGATTACGTATGGATATGTCGCTTTATAAAACAAACAGTAAAGACCAAATCATTCCGGTAGCCATTTCAACAACAACGGGTTATTCTTCAAAATTTGTAAATGCTGGTGAAATTCAGAATTCTGGTGTCGAATTGGCTTTATCTGGAACCGTCATAAAATCCAATGATTTTGAGTGGGATATGAACGTTAACTGGGCAAAAAATAATAGTAAAGTACTTTCCTTGTTTGAAAGTGCCACTAATTTACAATTGGGGAGTGCGTCCGGTGTAACCATAAATGCAACAATAGGACAGCCTTATGGAACTATTCAGGGGCGTGATTATATTTATGTGAATGGTCAGCCAGTAATCAATCAAACCACTGGAGAATATGAGCGTACTGCAACATCAAACCATATTATTGGAAACGTTACACCAGATTGGAATGGCGGCATTACCAATACCTTCAGGTATAAAAATTTTAATTTTAGTTTCTTGATTGACATGCAAAAAGGTGGCGATGTTTATTCTTATGATATCGCCGTTGGTAACAGGTCGGGACTTTATAATTATTCGGTAGGGTTGAACGATTTGGGTAATCCAATTAGAAATTCCTTGGCGAATGGTGGAGGAATTATTTTAAAAGGTGTTGCTCCCGATGGAACGCCAAATACCGTACGTACGGCCATGGATACTTATAATAATGCTATAGGAAGTATCAAAGCTCCTGCTGCACATTTTATTTATGATGCCTCTTATGTAAAGTTACGAGAAATGTCATTGAGTTATTCATTTCCTAAAACCGGTTTGCTTGAAAAAATAAAAGTAGAATCTTTGAGATTAAGCTTAGTTGGATCAAATTTATGGATTATTCATAAAAACTTGCCTTTTTCCGATCCTGAAGCTAATTTAAGTTCGGGAAATGTTCAAGGATATCAGGAAGGTGTGCTTCCAACAACACGAAATATTGGTTTTAATCTACAAATACAACTATAATTTTAAAACAGAAATATCATGAAAAAATATTTAGTTATATGTATCACATTTATATTCATTGGTTGCTCTGGTAATTTAGAGAGTCTAAATGAGGATGTCAAAAATGCGACCTCAGCGCCCGCTGAAGCGTTCTTTAATCAAGCTTTAAAAAACATGTCGGACGTTGAGAGTGATCTTACCTATGGCAGTTCGGCAAGTATCATGACTTTGGGTAGAATTTGGTCACAACAAATTTCTTCTGTGACCTATAACGAGGGGAGTCGGTACTTTATGAGTTCCAATTGGAATCCTGTTTATATGGGTGTGTTAATGAATTTGAGTGAAAGCCAAGAGGCCATTAATAATACGGCAGAAACACCTACAAACAGTGTAGCGCTTCAAAATCAAGCAGCAATCGTCGAAATATTAACCGTTTATGCTTTTAGTAAGCTTGTTGAGGGGTTCGGGGATGTTCCTTATACTGAAGCATTGGATGTCAGTAATGTATCTCCAGTTTATGACAAGGCAGAATCTATTTATCTTGATTTGTTGACAAGATTGAATACTGCCTTAAATAATATTGATGAAACAGGTGCTAGTTGGCAACAAGATTTGATGTATAATGGTAATACAAAACTCTGGAAAAAGTTTGGAAGATCATTACAGTTACAAATGGGGATGCGTGTTGCAGATAGCAATCCACAAGTAGCTGAATCCAATATAGTGGCTGCAATCCCAGGTGTCTTTAC
>NZ_DATJCY010000316.1:0-9112 GCF_035577925.1 Gelidibacter sp.
TGAAATACTAAAGACAATAAATTATTCTAACACAGATTCTTCCAAATAGGAGGGATCAAAAACTATTTTTAAATGCAGATATTAGGAATTAGCTCCAGGATCAATCACCCGGAATTTGGAAAAGGTGTCGTTACCAACGTGACTTCCAAACATTATTGGGTCACTTTTATTGATAGCGGATTGGAAACAATTGATATCGATTCGGAGTTTGAAGTTATAGAAGCCGCTGACGATGCTGTGGATACCGTCAGTTTCCATGAAGTGGAAAGCACCTTGAAATCGATTTTAAAGAAGTGGAGTGATGTGAGTGAAGTGGTCAACATTGGCGATAAATGGAAAGGCGGCAAATTGATCATGCAGCCAGGAGATCCTAATTTAAAAGCCAGTGAAGTGCCGATCGATACGTTTTTTCACAAAATTACCATGGTTCGTGATCGATTACGTGTGATGGAGCAAAAAATAAACAGCAGTAATCTTGATGAACAGGAAAAAATTGATCTTCAACAATATATCACCAGAAGTTATGGGAGTTTAACAACGTTTAATGTGCTGTTTAAACATAAAAGCCACAGTTTTGTTGGACAAAAGAGTTGATTTTTTTTCTAGTTTCTAGTTTCTAGTTTCTAGTTTTTGGTTTCGGTCACCACATATTTTTTAAAGAGAATTCCTCGTAATCAAATCTGTGATTTCAATTCCGAAGAACATAAATTGATGGAATGTTGGTAATTGTGCACCAGTTTCGGTGGTGGTCCAATCATTCCATGAGGCTTCGAGGCCGTTAATAGGTAAAATGCTTACCCACATTTGAAAACTTTTTGGTTTTCCCGATGGTTCCAAATGCCAAAGGTAGGAGTCGCCCGGCGTGGTTCCACCGGAAGTATAAGTCACTAAAAGAGCTTGTGAACCGTTGTCTAAAGTGACCAAACGACGTTCTGTACCAGGATCAAAAACCTTGTAAGGAGCAACGACCCAAAACGAATCGTTATTGAAATTAGATAGTGCTTTGTCAATGAGTTTTTTGGAATCGGGTGCTTCTATTTTGACCTCATTTTTGAAAGCTTCACTTCGGGAAAGATCATTTAAATTAAGATGAATCCTGTAATTTTTCCAATACACTTCGCAGGTGTTTTCGCTTTTGTCCCATTTATAATGGTGTCGTCTTTTGAAGGTCCATTCTATATAATCGGTGTTTTTATACGCTTCGTAATCCAGTGATTCAAGCATCTTTATGGCCAATTGATCGGCTTGAGCGCCTTCAACGCCTGTGGGAAGATTTTCATCATATTTAAAATATAAAAAGCCAAAAAGTAATAGGGTAGGTAGTGTAAAGAAGATGATGGCTCCTACTGTGATTTTTAGTATTTTTTTAAAACTTGCCACGGTTATATTATTTGATAATAAATAAATGAAGACGAAGATAGTAATTGCTCATGAAAACTGTAATATTAAAAAATATGTTTATAAAAGTTATGGTGAATATTAACTTCTCATGACATCTATTTGATTTCAACTTCCCATATCTAACTTATAAGTCGATTTTAACTCGTCTAGTTTTTCGTTTGAAAATGAACGCAATTCCTCAAAAAATGAAGTGAATTCGTCTTCAAATTCGCTATAGAATTCTTGGAGTTCTTCCGTAGCTCGGTTCATACCAGCTCTATTTTTTGTACGTCTATTCATGCCGTTCAGAACATTCTGGATGCCATTTATTTTGGCGTAGTTCAGTAACCAATTCTCAGAAAGCATATAGGGCATCATAGTTTGTATTTGCCGAGGCAATATGTCAAAATTAGTTTCCAGTAATTCGTAAAAATGGTTCACATATAATTCTAATGGCGTACTTGAATAATGTGACCAGTTTTTGGCCAAAAAATGATCGTATAAAATATCCACAATTACACCGCTATAATGGCTGTAGCGTTTGTGCAAACGCTTGGTGCTGAGTCTGACCGTTTGATGTGCATCAGTAAACGTATCAATTTCACGATGCAAAAGTATACCGATTTTAATGCCATCGGGGTAATCTTTATACTGTTTGCCTTTAATACTGTCGGCAATAAAATTGCCAATAGTAATTAAATCGTTGTTTCCAGAAAGGTATATATGCGCTAAGAAATTCATTGGTCTAATTTACGGAATTGCTTTTTAGATTTCTGACTTTGTAATTGTATATTTGCTTTTCATTTTAAATTTATAATATGACACTCATCAAATCAATATCAGGAATACGAGGAACTATTGGTGGAACTATTGGCGATAACCTAACGCCTATTGATGCGGTTAAATTTGCTGCAGCTTATGGCATATGGATTAAACAACAGCGCAACAAAGACAATTACCGTGTGGTAGTTGGACGTGATGCTCGGATTTCTGGTGAAATGATTCAAAATTTGGTCATGAATACTTTAGTAGGGTTGGGCATCCATGTTATTGATCTTGGATTGTCAACAACACCTACCGTTGAGGTTGCTGTGCCTATGGAGCATGCCGATGGCGGAATTATTCTGACGGCAAGCCACAACCCGAAACAATGGAATGCACTTAAATTGTTGGATGCCAAAGGTGAGTTTTTAAATGCAGCTGAAGGCGCTAAAATTCTGGAAATTGCCGAAAGCGACACGATGGATTTTTCGGATGTGGATCATCTTGGTAAAATAACGAAAAATGAAGCCTATATTGATATTCATATCGATGAAGTCTTAAAGATGCCGTTGGTAAATAAAAAAGCAATTAAAGATGCCGGATTCAAAGTGGTGGTCGATGCTGTTAATTCAACAGGTGGGATTGTCATTCCTTTGTTATTGGAGCGTTTGGGCGTTGAGGCAATAAAAATACATTGCGAACCTAACGGCCAATTTCCACATAATCCAGAACCTTTAAAGGAACATTTAATGGATTTGTCGGCTACTGTTGTTAAAGAACGTGCCCATTTGGGTATTGCTGTCGATCCAGATGTGGACCGCTTGGTTTTTATGGATGAAAAAGGCGATATTTTTGGTGAAGAATACACATTGGTGGCATGTGCCGATTATGTTTTGAGCAAAACCCCAGGTAATACGGTGAGTAATATGAGTTCAACAAGAGCTTTAAAAGATGTTACCGAAAAGCATGGCGGACATTATGAAGCCAGTGCCGTAGGTGAAGTGAACGTCGTAGAATTGATGAAAAAAAATAATGCGATTATTGGTGGTGAAGGTAACGGTGGCATCATTTACCCAGAATTGCACTACGGCCGCGACGCGCTTGTAGGTGTGGCTTTGTTTTTAAGTTTACTTGCCGAAAAGCAAATGACGACTAGCGCCCTAAGAGCTACCTATCCTAATTATTTTATGGGCAAGAAAAAGATTGATTTGACACCAGAAATTGATGTGGACGGTATTTTAAAAGCCATGGAAGATCGTTATAAAAATGAAAAACTAACCACTATTGACGGTGTTAAAATAGATTTTAGCAACAGTTGGGTGCATTTGCGAAAAAGTAATACAGAACCTATTATCAGAATTTATACCGAAGCACCTTCGCAACAAGAAGCTGATGCACTTGGCGATAAGATTATTACCGAAATTAAAGAAATCGCAAATCTTTAGTAGGTTTGCATTTTGATATTCAAATTATTGCAGTGTAAAATTGAGAGCCATGATAATGACAGAGAATTCCAAAATTAAAACAACCGAGCTTGAACAGTATTTTAATCAGTTCAGAAAGCATATTATAGGCATCAATCAAGAATTTGAGACGCCTTATGGCACAAAAAAAATTATTTATACCGATTGGACGGCATCGGGACGCTTGTATCGTCCTATTGAAGAAAAGTTGACGAATGTATTTGGTCCGTTTGTGGCCAACACGCATACCGAAACCACGGTTTCCGGAACGGCCATGACCAAGGCATACCACCAAGCAAAGCATATTATTAAAGATCATGTTAATAGCAATGATGACGACGTGCTTATTTGTTGTGGTAGCGGAATGACAGAGGCCATCAACAAGTTTCAACGTATTTTGGGATTGAAAGTTCCAGAAAACCTCCAAAAACATACTGTAGTTCCTGATGTGATGAAACCAGTTGTTTTTATTACACACATGGAACACCATTCTAACCAAACTTCGTGGTTGGAAACCATTGCAAAAGTAGAAGTTATTCCTCCGGGCGAAGATGGTTTGTTCAGTATGGAGAACTTTAAGGTGCTGCTTGAAAAGTATAAAGACCGCCCCATCAAAATTGCTTCTGTTGTTGGTGGTTCCAATGTTACAGGAATCCAAACACCGTATCATGATATTGCGAAGTTAATGCATCAAAATGGAGGTGTTTGTTTTGTGGATTTTGCATGTTCGGCACCGTATGTGGATATCAACATGCATCCAGAAGATGAAGAACAAGCTTTGGATGCCATTTTCTTTTCGCCGCACAAATTTATTGGAGGACCTGGAACTTCTGGTATTTTGATTTTTAATAAAAAACTTTATAAAAACATGATTCCCGATAGTCCGGGAGGTGGTACGGTAAGTTGGACCAATCCTTGGGGGGAGCATAAATATATTGATAATATTGAAGATCGTGAAGATGGTGGAACACCAGGGTTTTTGCAGACCATAAAAACAGCTTTGGCCATTAAGTTGAAAGAACAAATGGGCGTTGAGAATATTCAACAGCGCGAACATGAGATTATAGATTATATTTTTGAAAAACTAAATGCTATTGACAATCTGACCATTTTAGCGGGCCAACATCAAGAGCGTTTGGGCGTAATTTCTTTTTATATAGATGATCTTCATTATAATTTGGGCGTTAAAATTTTAAACGATCGTTTTGGAATCCAAACGCGTGGTGGCTGTAGTTGCGCTGGTACTTACGGACATTTTTTATTGCATGTTGATATTGAAATGTCCCATGAATTGACCAATGAAATTTCGTTGGGCGAATTGACGCGCAAACCAGGCTGGATCCGAATGTCCATTCATCCAACCACAACAACAGAAGAAACCGTTTATTTTTGTGAAAGCTTGAAAGCACTTGCCGAAAACCATAAGGAATGGGCAAATGACTATCAGTATATAAAAGCTACAAACGAGTTTGTACATAAATCGACTTTAGAAGAAGATAAGCACGCATTACCTGTACATGAGTGGTTTGAAATGTAATTATTATATTGTTTTCTAACAGATTTTATGGCACGCGGATGACGCTGATTTTGCTGATTTCCACAGATAAATTGTTGAAATAGATGCGAATTATTTCTCTGTGAATTTCCGTGTTTTCTCATGGAACTCTGTCAAACAGCTTTTTTTGGACACGAATCACACTGATTTTCTCAGATAATTTCTTTATAATTTGATAGAATCTCTGCGCCTCTTGCGCCTCCGCGAGAATAAAAGTCTATTTTCCCTGAAACTCCGCCGGTACTTTATCCCTATGTTTCCAACGTCTGTGTGTCCATAGGTAGTATTGTGGTGCTTCACGGATTTGCTGTTCCACTTTTTCGGTAAACATATCCGTGATTTCGTAGTTTGGATAATCATTAGGGTTTTCTGCTAATACTTCAAAAGTAGTTTCGTAATAACCGCGTTTAAGGCGTTTTACCTTGAAGAATACAACCGACATATCCAATCGTTTTGCCAACATTTCTGCACCGGTATGGATGGGTACTTTAATTCCCATAAATTCACTCCAATGAAACGCTTTGTGAACCATTGGAGATTGGTCCGACGCAAAACCATTAATGGTCAGTTCGCCATCATGTTTGGCTCTGATAAGTGTCGGAATAGCCTCTTTAGTTGTAATTAAAGTGCTGTTGTATTTGGCTCGAATGCGTTTTACCAAGGCATCAAAATATTTGTTTCCCAATTTGCTGTAAATTGCATAGCCTTTGTGGGCTATGTGTTTTTGCATAATAAAAATCCATTCCCAACTGCCATAATGTGCACACATCAATACAATACTTCGGTTTTGTTTGCCAAGATCATTGATGAGCTCAATATTTTTAAAAGTAAACCGTTGGTTCATGGTTTTTTCCGAAATGGTCAGTGATTTAACAGCTTCAAGCATCATATCACAAAAATGATGGTAAAACTTATCCGTGATGTCATTAATTTCCTTCTTTGATTTTTCTGGAAAAACCAATCGTAAATTATCCTGAACCACTTTTTTTCTATAGCCTACCATCTTGTAGATCACAATATATAAAAAATCGGAAAACGCATAAAGCAATCGAAAGGGAAGAATTGATATCAACCAAATAAGTGGATAAACTAAAATGTAAACAAGAAATTGCATTATTTAATATTAGATTTGCAGCTGCAAATATATGTTTTAATACATTTTAATTAAGGGTTTATGGGTAATTTAGATTTGGTCGCCATTATTGTGATTGCAGCAAATGTCATTATCTCGTTCAAAGGGTTTAATGACTTGAATTTCTTCAATCGTTATAAATTTAACGTAGGCGGCATTAGGCGTGGCGAAAAAATCAGAATGTTTAGTGCTGGTTTTCTACATGTCGATACCATGCACCTGTTTTTTAACATGTTTACTTTTTATTTTTTTGCTCCTATCGTTATTTACCATTTGGGAACACTCAATTTTTTAATCATTTATATTGCCAGCCTTATTTTGGGCAATTTACTTTCGCTATATTTCCATAAGGACGAATACCATTATAGTGCTGTTGGTGCAAGTGGTGCGGTTACCGGAATATTATATTCGGCCATATTGTTACAGCCCGACATGCAACTGGGATTTATGTTTATTCCACTGCCTATTCCAGCTTATGCTTTTGGAATTTTATATTTGTTATATTCCATTTATGGTATGAAAAAACAATTGGGCAATATTGGCCATGATGCCCATTTTGGTGGCGCTATTGGTGGTTATGTAGTTACGTTAATTTTGTTGCCTTCGCTCTTTCAAACCGATTTGATAATGGTGGCCTTGTTGGCAGTACCTATTGTTATTTTGTTTTTGATGCACAAAATGGGAAAGTTGTAACAATTGTTTAATTTCAATATTTAAGTTGAAGTCAATCTTCAGTTCAACCAAATTATAGTTGACTCTAATGAGATGAATTTCTTTTTAATAGAGTTTCGATTTCTGATGGTTACGAAAATCATGTAAAGCAAACAATTAAGCTTTATACTTGAAAGATGGCGTTTTTAAGATATTTTTGCATTAAAATGATGTTTTATGATTGTTAATGATACTATTGTTGCATTGGCCACAGCCTCAGGAAGTGGGGCGATAGCCGTTATCCGACTTTCAGGAAAAAAGGCCATTTCTATAGGATCTAAATTTTTTAGATCGGTTTCAGGAAAATCCCTTTCGGCACAAAAATCGCATACCGTTCATTTGGGACATATTATTGATGGTCCTCGTGTTATAGACGAAGTTTTGATTACCATTTTTAAAAACCCACAGTCCTATACTGGTGAAGATGTGATTGAGATTTCGTGTCATGGTAGCATTTATATCCAACAGGAAATCATTCAACTTTTTTTAAGAAATGGCTGCCGAATGGCTAATGCCGGTGAATTTACATTAAGAGCATTCTTAAATGGAAAATTGGATTTGAGCCAAGCTGAAGCCGTTGCCGATTTAATTTCAAGTGATAATGAAGCATCACATCAAATAGCGATGCAGCAAATGCGTGGTGGTTTTTCGAGCGAAATAGCCAAACTGCGTGAAGAATTGTTGAATTTTGCTTCCTTGATTGAATTGGAATTGGATTTTGCCGAAGAAGATGTAGAGTTTGCTGATAGGGATCAATTTAAAGAACTTGTAGAGCGTATTGGATTGGTTTTAAGACGACTTATCGATTCTTTTGCCGTAGGAAATGTCTTGAAAAACGGAATTCCAGTAGCCATTGTAGGCGAACCAAACGTCGGCAAATCGACCTTATTAAATGCTTTGTTAAACGAAGAAAGGGCTATTGTTTCGGACATTGCCGGTACTACAAGAGATGCCATTGAAGACGAAATAGCGATTGGAGGAATTGGTTTTAGATTTATTGATACTGCCGGAATTAGAGATACCAAGGATGTGGTGGAAAGTATCGGCATCAAAAAAACTTTTGAAAAAATTGAGCAGGCCCAAGTGGTAATTTACCTGTTCAATTCAGAAGATTTTAAAGTGCAATGCTCGGAGTTTAAGGTAGAGTTGGAGAAGATTAAAAATAAGTATCCTTTAAAGCCGTTGATTGTTATTGCCAATAAAATTGATAAAATAGATGCCGAACAAATTGCTGAAATGCAAGTTGAAATTCCCGAAATCCTCTTGTTATCGGCTAAAAATGGTTTAGGAATTGACGAACTCAAAAGCAAACTTTTAAACTTGATCAATACAGGCTCGTTGCGCAATAACGAAACCATTGTTACCAATACCAGGCATTATGATGCGTTGTTAAAAGCCTTGGAAGAAATCCAAAAAGTAAAATATGGACTGGAATCCAATTTATCAGGCGATTTGTTGGCCATTGATATCCGTCAAGCACTTTATCATTTCGGGGAAATTACAGGGCAAGTTACTAATGATGAGTTGCTTGGCAATATTTTCGCGAATTTCTGTATTGGTAAATAAATTAGTTTTTTTCTATTAAGATGTGTTTGTTTTTCGATTGATTATCAAGGTGTTAATGACAAAGTGCTTTTCTTTTTTCTTCTTCTATTAGTACATTCGCTACCTCATATGTACTACATTTTCTGAAATGCTGTACAAACGTACTGCATTATGAAAATATCATTTAAAAAACCGCCTATAAGCGGTTTTTTTGCGTTTTAACCATTATCTATTTTGTTTAAAAATATAACATAATACGATGTATAATGAATCTTAAACCTATATATTTATAAACTTAATTACAAAATCGATATGAACCGGATTAAAGAAGTTTTGGAAGAAAAAGGTATCAAACAAGTTTGGCTGGCAGAACAGCTAGGCAAGAGTTTTAATACAATAAATGGTTATGTCCAGAATAGAACACAACCAAGTTTAGAGGTTCTGTTCAAAATTGCAAAGATTTTAAATGTCGAACCCAAAGATTTAATAAAACAAGTAACTCAATAATAAAAGTTGCTGTGTGTAATTGCATACCACAAATAACAAAGCTTTAAAAAAAACAAT
>NZ_DATJCY010000317.1:0-9572 GCF_035577925.1 Gelidibacter sp.
GTCCGGTACATTGGTAGTAAATACGTTAAATTGTGGTGCTTGTTCGAGCACACCATCGGGAAAAACGACTGTAAAATTGAGCTGCATTTGTGTCCAATCTACTTTTCTGATACTGCCAACCGTTGTATTCATCAAAACGCCTTGAATATTAAAAACCACAGGATCGCCAACCTTAAGTTTTGCATCTTCGGCAAGGTTGTCAGAAATAGAAATTACTACAGGATCATCAGGATTTAAACGAGGCACCCATTTGCCATCCAGCAACTCTTCCGAATCGGTCAAAGCATCCCGATACGTCGTTCTAAATTCATGATTTAAAATCCATCGACGTATTTGCTGTGTACTGTCCTTACGAATATCATTGACCAATTTTCCATTAATTTCATGCATACGCATAGTCACCATCGGAATGTTGTTAAGAACGGTCAACTCATGGTCCTTGATATTTTGTGCCACATCAGAAGTTTGTTGTGGTTGTACATCTAAAATGATGATATTGGCTTTTTCCGAATCTTGATTTAATTCTGTTTTAGACAACAATATATCCTTGGTAAAATACAACGTACTGATAAGAAATGTTCCCAAACCAATAGCGATAATTAAAACAACGGTCTGATTATTTGGTCTAAAAAGATTGAGCAAACTCTGTCGTGCCGTAAAACTCCAATGTTTCGGAAAAAACACTCTAATAGTTTTGATCAAGAGAAAAGCAATACCTGCCAAAACAGCAAAAGTAAGTGTTGTTCCCGCCACAAAAACAAAGGCATAAAGCAGATTGCCAATAAGCCAGAATGCAAACCCAAACAGGAACAACAAAATTATTACCAACACGCCAATTCTTATAAATCCGGGTTCTTGAACGGCGTTTTCATCAACGCGCAGCACATCCAAAGGCGAAACATACCACGTGCGCAATAAAGGTAAAAGCGCAAATAATATGGACATGAACAGTCCTAATAAAACACCAATAATAATGGGTCTTGCAGTAATGGAAACTTGAATGGTAAACGGTAAAAACTCCTTAAGCAGATATGGAAATATTTCTTGTACCGCAACACCAATTAATGAACCAATAAGACCGCCAACAACTCCTATACCTGCAATTTGAATCAAGAAAATGAGAAAACTCTGAAGTCTGGATGTTCCCATACATTTCAAAACAGCAATGGCTCTTAACTTTTCCTTGATATAAATATGTACCGAACTCGCAATGCCAATACAGCCTAACAACAGCGCAATAAATGCCGCTAAATTCAAGAATTTTTCAACATTATCATACCGTCTTCCTAAATTTTTGGTGGCACTGATATGCGTATTTATAGTGACGTTTTCAATGTCCAACTGCGGACGTATTTTTTCTTCAAGTCGGTTTAAATTTAAGGTATCCGAAACCTTATAAAAATATTGGTATTCCTTTCGGCTTCCAAATTGCAACAATTGTGTTTTATCAATCAGATGGTAAGGAATAATTACCGGTGGTGCTACGGAACTTGATATGGCCGAGCTTCCAGGAATAGATTTTAACGCAGCTACAATTGGAAGTGTCAACTCCCCTATTTTTATCGAATCTCCGGGATGCAAATCAAACTGCAACATCAAAGTGGCATCCACTAAAGCGCCGTCCTTTTCTTGATAAAGCTCATGAATATTCGTCGGTTCAGTGTCTATCTTACCATAAAAAGGAAAACCGCCTTCCAATCCTCTAACTTGAACCAATTTAGTACCGTCATTTTTTGGAAAAGCCACCATCGACACGAAGTTGACCTCAGAAGCATCAGGCTGCAATGAATCAATTATAGATTGCGCGTTTGGTGTTGGCAATTGTTTAGATTTTATGATAAAATCTGCACCCATTAAGCTTTTAGATTGGCGCTGAATATTTTCTTTTAGGTTTGTACTGAATAATTGAATAGATACAACGGCTGCAATTCCCAAAATAATCGATGCCATAAATAACAGCAAACGCATTTTACTCGCTTTGGCATCGCGCCAAGCCATTTTAAAAAGCCAAGGTAATCGCAAAGATTTATTGAGGTTGTTCACAGTTGGGAGTAAGTTCATTAGTAATAATTTTTCCACCTTTAAGTTTCAAAATCTGCTGTGTCCGATTCGCCAATTCTAGATCATGCGTAATAATGACCAAAGTGGTGCCGTTTTCTTTGTTTAAATCGAACAATAATTTGATCACTTTTTCACCGGTTTCTTCATCTAAATTACCCGTAGGTTCATCAGCAAATAAGATGGATGGCGAATTTGAAAAAGCTCTTGCCAATGCGACGCGTTGTTGCTCACCACCCGAAAGCTGTGAAGGGTAATGATGGATTCTATCGGCCAGACCTACTTTTTCCAATAAGAGTTTACTTTGTTGCTCAGCATTTTTGGCACCTTGCAATTCCAGTGGTACACTTACATTTTCTAATGCGGTTAATGTTGGTAATAATTGGAAATTCTGAAATATAAAACCTACTTCTTTATTTCGTAATTGGGCACGTTGGTCTTCATTCAAACTATTTAAATCCTGTCCGCATAATTCTACATGCCCTTCAGTTGGCCGATCTAATCCGGCGCACAATCCCAATAAAGTTGTTTTACCACTTCCTGATGGACCAACAATTGAAAACGTCTGACCTTTATCAACCTCAAAAGAGATGTCGTGCAAGACCGTTAATTGTTTTTTACCACTGAGATATGTCTTTTCCAACCCAGTAATCTTTAATATCTTTGACATGAAATTTTAATTTAAATACCGACTTATGTCCAAGGCTCAAAATAAACAATTGTATCCATATCTACCAAAATCAAAGACGTCCAAACTCATAAAGTTTTGTTATATTATTTTACCTTTATTTGTTTATTCATGTGGTGATACAAAAACTGAAAAGCCAAAGGAAAATCAAGAAACCGTACAGCAAACAGAAGATGCATCTTTTGAGAAAAACAAAACCATTGTATGTTTTGGCGATAGCATCACTGCAGGTTATGGATTGGATGATACCAACGACGCCTTTCCCGCTCTTATTCAACAAAGGATTGATTCTTTGGGATTAAATTATACCGTAATCAATTCGGGGGTAAGTGGCGAAACTACTGCCGGAGGAAAAAGTCGCATCGATTGGATAATCAAGCAACCTGTAGATATATTTTTGCTAGAACTTGGTGCCAATGATGGTTTGCGCGGTGTGCCTCTAACCGAAACTCGTGCCAACTTGCAAGCTATAATTGATATCGTTAAACAAAAAAGTCCAAAAACAACCATAATTCTTGCCGGAATGGAATTACCGCCAAATATGGGACAAACCTATACCCAGGAATTTAGGCAACTTTATGCCGATTTGGCCAAAACAAATACTCTGGAGTTTATTCCATTTATTCTTAAAGATGTTGGAGGGATTCCTTCATTAAACTTAGCTGATGGCATTCATCCAAACGTTGAAGGCCATAAAATTTTGGCGGAAACCGTATGGGAAGTATTAAAGCCATTGGTACAATAAAAATTATGACAAATCAACAATGACTTATAGAACAGCAAGTTAAAAACTCGAATACGTATATAATTCAGAATAATTTATTTTACCTCAATGGTTTCTGTTTTTTTACTGAATACATAAGTATAAAACCACATTATAGTAAAGGAAGGAATAACATCAAATCCTGGAATTATTTCTTCAACAAAAGAGAAAATACCTGCTATTCTACCATGTCGGCCAGCATACATCTTTGACATTAAAATTCCTGAGATTGGTGCCCAAATAAGATCAATAAAAGTAATCATCCCTATAAGATCAAAAACGATTCCAAGAATTAGTTTTTTATTTTTGCTTAAGTTTTCCAAGTTCATCTTTTCAAAAATTATTTTGGTTATTACTACAAAAATAATACCATAAATATTAGTGAAACGTATTACTTATCAGTTTCAAGAATTCATTTCGCGTTTCGTTTTGTTCAAATTGCCCTCTAAATCCAGAGGTTGTAGTGACCGAATTTTGTTTTTGGACTCCTCTCATCATCATGCACATATGCGAAGCTTCAATAACAACAGCAACGCCCAAAGGTTGCAAAGTGTCATTTATACAGTCTAAAATTTGTTTTGTCAACCGTTCTTGAACTTGCAGTCGTCTTGCAAAAATATCTACAATCCGCGGTAGTTTGCTCAATCCTACAATTTGCCCATTCGGGATATATGCAATATGGGCTTTACCAAAAAAAGGCAAAATATGATGTTCGCAAAGCGAATAGACTTCAATATCCTTCACAATCACCATTTCTTTATAAGATTCTTTAAACATGGCGCTTTTTAAAACTTCTGAAGCATCTTGATAATACCCTTGCGTCAAAAACTGCATGGCTTTTGAAGCACGCTCCGGAGTTTTTAACAAACCTTCCCTATTGACATCCTCACCAAGATCTTCAATAATAAGCTTGTAACGTTCTTTAATATCTTCTGTAACTTTTATATTATATTCTTCAAAATGTTCGTAAGACATGTTTTCTCATTTAAGTTTTGCATAAAAATACTGTATAAAAATGAAAAGTACGCCATGAACCCCATTTTTAGATCAGATTAATTTGAACTATTAAAAATAGAACATAACATTCTTATTAAGTAATTGCTTTGTTCAAAACAGCATATATTCAAAAGTTATAAGTGAATCACAAAAAAATAACTGCTACATATCCTATAAAATATGTTTTGAAACAGGAATTAAATATCAACCGAAAATTTTAAGAAGAATCCGATGCAAAATTGTACATCAGCAAACAAAATGCTAACTTGCTTCTTTTTACAATCTATGATAAAAGCAACCAATATTCATAAATATTATAATGATCTCCATGTGCTTAAAGGTGTAGATCTTAACATTAAAAAAGGTGAAGTTGTTTCGGTTGTAGGCGCTTCTGGTGCAGGAAAAACCACATTATTGCAAATTTTGGGAACCTTAGACCGGCCTTCGCAAAAGGAAGAAAGCACACTTATTATCAATGATGTGAATATTATGAATTTGACTGATAAAAATCTGGCCAAATTCAGAAATGAGCATATTGGTTTTATATTTCAATTTCATCAATTATTACCAGAGTTTACAGCATTAGAAAATGTTTGCATTCCTGCATTCATCAAAAACACTTCTAAAAATGAAGCTGAAAAACGCGCCAAAGAACTCTTGGAGTTTTTAGGACTAGGTCATCGTTTCGCTCACAAACCAGGGGAACTATCTGGTGGCGAACAACAGCGTGTTGCGGTTGCAAGAGCTTTGATCAATAATCCAGAATTGATTTTTGCCGATGAACCCTCAGGAAATTTAGATAGCGAAAGTGCTGAAAACCTTCATAATCTATTTTTTAAACTTCGGGATGAATTTGGCCAAACCTTTATTATCGTCACACACAACACTGAATTGGCAAATATGGCCGATAGAAAATTGGTAATGGTTGATGGAAAAATAGTGTAAATGAATATTTTTTAAAATTAAAATCATTCTTATTATCATAAAATAAATTTTGCAAAAACCATTAAATCAAGAAGAATTAAAGGAGTTTTTAGATTCCAAAGTAGCACAATACAACAATCCACGGTTTATTGAAAGTGATCCTATTCAAATTCCACATCAATTTTCGGAAAAGGAAGATATTGAAATTGCAGGCTTTTTGACTGCTACCATTTCATGGGGAAATAGGAAAAGTATTATTACCAATGCCAACAAAATGATGGCAATGCTGGATCACTCACCTTATGATTTTATAAAAAATCACTCTATTACTGATTTAGAAAAATTAAAATCTTTTGTCCATCGCACTTTTAATGGCGAAGATTTCATTCAATTCATCAAAAGTTTAAACCATATTTACACCTGTCATAATGGCATGGAATCGTTGTTTTCAAAACATCTTGAAGAATTTTCAACCCAAAATGCCATACATCAATTTAAAAAACATTTTTTTGAGATGGATCATTTGCCAAGGACTCAAAAACACATTAGTGATCCATTAAAAAATTCAGCAGCAAAACGCATCAATATGTTTTTAAGATGGATGGTCAGAAATGATAATACTGGCGTCGATTTTGGAATTTGGAAACACATCTCCCCTACCCAATTATCATGTCCTTTAGATGTGCATTCAGGAAATGTAGCACGGTCGTTGGGCTTATTGAATAGATCACAAAATGATGCAAAAGCTTTAAGCGAACTCGATAAATCTTTAAGAATATTAGACGTAAAAGATCCCGTAAAATATGATTTTGCCTTATTTGGACTAGGCGTTTTTGAAGGGTTTTCCAAATCTTAAACATATATTCCGATGGCATTCTACATTTTAGATAAGCAGTCCTTTTAAATAAATTATCACTCTGCAATTATTGCTCTGAAAATTTGTTAAAACATCTATTTCACTTTCCCAATTCGCTTTAAACCTATAAATTTCACTGATTTTAATTAATTCATAACATTTATCAACTAAACCTTAACTACATGAAAAACGTTTTTTTATTTTTTGCGGCATTTTCCACGAGTTTGCTGTTTGCACAAGCCATAAAAGTGCCGTTAGACACTATGGCAATTACAAATCATACGGTTGCGATTAAAGGTACCAACCTTAATTATCAAGCTATTGCCGGAACCCAGCCTGTTTGGGATGCTGACGGCGCACCCATTGCCACACTTTTTTATACTTATTACAAAAAAAGTAATAGTGAAAAGGAAAAACGACCAATAGTTTTTTCTTTTAATGGTGGTCCTGGTTCGGCCTCTGCTTGGATGCACATTGCATATACAGGACCGGTAGTTTTAAATATAGATGAAGAAGGTTATCCTGTTCAGCCTTATGGGGTAAAAGTAAATCCATATTCTATATTAGATGTTGCCGATATTGTTTTTATTGATCCGGTAAACACGGGATATTCTAGAATGGTAAAAGACAAAGACGGAAAATATCCTGATAGAAAAAACTTTTTTGGAATTAATGCGGATATTAAATACTTGGCAGAATGGATGAACACGTTCGTTTCTAGACACAACCGATGGGAATCACCGAAATACTTAATTGGCGAAAGTTATGGAGGTCCAAGAGTAATGGGATTGTCCAAAGAATTACAAAACAGACAATGGATGTATCTAAATGGTGTGATTTTAGTTTCGCCAGCCGATTACAAAATATATTCTACCAATCAGCCAATTTATTCGGCTATCAATTTACCGTATTTTGCAGCAGCTGCTTGGCATCATAAAGCGCTTGCTCCATCGTTACAGCAAAAAGACTTATTGGATATATTACCAGAAGTTGAAACTTATACCATTAATCATGTGATGCCAGCCATTGCTAAAGGTGGTTATATTTCTGATGCCGAACGCAATGAAGTTGCCGAGAAAATGAGTCTTTATTCTGGACTCAGTAAATCTTCAATTATTGACCATAACTTAAATATTCCGACCAGTTTTTTCTGGAAAGAATTAATTCGTGACCGAGGTTTTACGATAGGGCGATTAGATTCGAGATATTTAGGAATCGATAAAACACAAGCTGGAAACTCTCCTGATTACAATTCTGAATTGACCTCTTGGTTACATTCCTTCACGCCTGCCATTAATTATTATATTCGTGAAGAATTGAAATTTAAAACCGACATTAAATATAATATGTTTGGAAATGTGCATCCTTGGGATAATCAAAATGATAACGTAAGAGACGATTTGCGTCAGGCGATGGCTCAGAATCCTTACTTAAAAGTTTTGGTCCAATCAGGATATTACGATGGTGCCACCACCTATTTTGCGGCTAAATACACGATGGGCCAAATGGATCCGAGTGGTAAATTCAAAGATCGCGTTTCTTTTAAAGGCTACAGAAGTGGTCACATGATGTATTTAAGAAATGAAGATTTAAAAACTGCCACTGAAGACATCCGACAGTTTATAAAAGAATCGTCGTCCAAAGGACAACCTGCAAAATATTAATCATTTAAAAGCCCGATAATTTTTTCGGGCTTTTTTTATTTGTAATATTACTGTTGGATATTATTGTTATTATAGGGACTATTTCACAAAGTGTGTAAGTTAAATAAATAGCTGGGGCGCGCCCCAGCTATTTATTATTATGTTTAATTTTAATTTTTATACACTTATGAAAAAGAATGATTTAATTTCAGATGATTTTCTGAAGCAGTTCAAGAGCCACGAGGAGCTCACCAGTTTTTTAAAACAGATCCAAAAACGAGGGATCGAGAAAATGCTCGAAGGCGAACTCGATGGCCACCTTGATTATGACAAGCACCAAAGGTCCAGTGGCAGCAATGCGCGCAACGGATACTCTAAGAAGAAAATAAAAACATCTTTTGGAGAGTCCGAGATTGCCGTTCCAAGAGATAGAGATGCTTCGTTCAATCCGATGATCGTTCCCAAAAGGGGCAATATGGTCGAAGGCCTTGAGAATGTTATTGTATCGCTCTACGCCAAAGGAATGAGCAACAGCGATATTGAAGAACAGATACGAGAAGTCTATGATTTTGATATCTCCACCTCGACCATATCGAGGATTACCGAAAAAGTGACTGGAGACATCATCGCTTGGCAGAACCGCCCATTAGAACCTGTCTATCTCATTGTCTGGATGGACGGTATTGTTTTCAAGGTACGGGAGAACTCCAAGGTAATCAACAAGACGGTTTATATTGCTGTGGGACTTCGTAGGGACGGCAAGAAAGAGGTGCTCGGCCTCTGGTTGGGCAAGAATGAATCGGCTGCTTTTTGGATGAGTGTCCTGACCGATATCAGAGCACGGGGAACAGAGGACATCCTGATAACCGCCACCGATAACCTGAACGGTTTTACCGATACGATCAAGAATGTGTTCCCTGAGTCAAAGACTCAAATCTGTGTGGTCCATCAGATACGCAATGCTTGCAGATATGTGGTATGGAAAGATAAAAAGAACTTTACGGCCGATATGAAGCATATTTACAATGCGCCCAATCAAGAAGCCGCTAAGCTGGCCCTGGAGGATTTTGCCCACAAATGGAATGATAAATATTCTTATGCCGTTAAAAGCTGGAGGGATAACTGGGAAGAACTCACCGTATTCTATGAGTTCCCGTTAGAAATAAGGAAGATTATCTATACTACAAACCTCATTGAGAACCTAAACGGAAAGATAAGAAAGTATACCAAAAATAAACTATCCTTCCCAACGGACGAAGCCGTGATGAAATCTGTATATTTGGCAGTACGTGAAGCAACAAAAAAATGGACAATACCTGTGAGGAATTGGGGCATTATTCTAAATCAGTTCCTAACGATCTATGAAAAAAGGGTCAGACTCTAAAAAAGTCCAACCCCTGTTATTTTTAACTTACACACTTTACGGGATAGTGTCTGTATAGTTATCATTTTTAGAGTTATCAATTGATACGCTGTACTTGGTACACTGTACTCTATACTATCCTCAGCAACCAATCGCTCTAGTGTTTAATTTCTAGTTCCTCAGAAGCATTTCGTCTCCGATCTCGAACGAATTACTTTCCGATACAAAACTTCCCAAAAATCGTCCCCAAGATATCTTTATCCACATCGATCTGACCGGTG
>NZ_DATJCY010000318.1:0-11665 GCF_035577925.1 Gelidibacter sp.
CGTCAATAATATAGGAAGGATCCGTTTTTGCCAATTCGTTGCAGGCAATGTCATGGGAGCTTTCCACACGCCAAGCGCCTTTTTCCGTCAATAATGGATATTTTTTAATTTCAATACGCCAGCCTTGATCTTCTGTTAAATGCCAATGAAACGTGTTTATTTTTAACATTGCCAACGCATCAATATATTTTTTGATGAATTTAACCGAAAAAAAATGACGGCCTACATCCAAGTGCATGCCTCTATATTTAAATTGAGGCGCATCGTTGATAGTGACGTTTGGTATGGAAACACGGGTTTGTGAAAACGTATTATTTTCAAATCCGACAGGTAATAATTGGCGTAAGGATTGTACGGCATAAAATGCACCTTTGTCTGTTTTAGCCCTGATTTCTATTTGTTTTGAGGAAACGGCCAGTTGATAACCTTCGTCATTAGCGATTGTTTCATCCTTAATAAATACAATAGCGTCGTTTTGTTTCAGTTCAATAGGGCTTCCGTTTTCTATAAACTCCTTTAGGAATTTAGCGGAAATTTTAAAGTGGTCGTTAAAGGTCATTCCAACGGAGTTGTCCAAAATAAATTCACCGGTTTGGATCTCGGTTTGGACTGGTTGTGGAAGGATTTGAGGAGTTTGTTTTTCGGCAATCTGGGAATCACAGTTGTATAACAGGTTGATAACAACTACTAACGTGACTAGTTTCTTGAGCTGCATTTTTAGTATATTTGAAGTAGTAAATATAGCTTAAAAAGATAACTTACCCTTCAATGAAATCTATGGATATTCAGCAACATGTTTTAAAACTTCGTGAGGAACTCAATCAACACAATTACAATTATTATGTTCTTGACCAGCCTACAATTAGTGATTATGATTTTGATGTCAAATTAAAAGAACTACAAATTTTGGAAGCACAACATCCAGAATTTGATGACGAACAGTCGCCCACAAAACGTGTTGGTGGTACCATTACAAAGAATTTTGAAACTGTGAGACATGAGCACCGTATGTATTCATTGGATAATTCGTACTCAAAGGAAGATGTTTTGGATTGGGAGGCACGTGTTAAAAAAGTGGTCGAAGGTAAAGTACAATATGTTTGTGAATTAAAATATGATGGAGCCTCCATAAGCCTAACTTATGAAAACGGAGTTTTAAGTAGAGCTGTTACCAGGGGTGACGGTGTGCAAGGTGATGAGGTCACTGCAAATATTAGGACCATCCGTTCAGTGCCATTGCGCTTAAAAGGAGATTATCCGCCAAAATTTGATATCAGAGGAGAAATTGTCTTGCCTTTTGAAGGTTTTAATAAAATGAATGAAGAACGGATTGAAATTGGCGAAGAGCCATATAGAAATCCTAGAAACACAGCGTCAGGCAGTTTGAAACTTCAAGATAGCACTGAGGTCGCAAAACGTCCTTTAGATTGTTTGCTCTATAATATTATTGGAAGTAATTTAAATATTGTCACACAATTTGAAAGTTTGGAAAAAGCGCGCCAATGGGGATTTAAAGTGCCAAAAACGGCGGTGTTGGCCAATTCAATTGAAGAGGTTTTCGAATTTATAGATTATTGGAATGTTCATCGTCATGATCTGCCATATGAAACAGATGGAGTTGTGGTAAAAATAAATGATTTACATCAGCAGGACGAATTAGGATATACTTCAAAAGCGCCGAGATGGGCCATTGCATACAAATTTAAAGCCGAACAAGTTTCTACCCGATTAAATGAAATAACGTATCAGGTAGGGCGTACAGGCGCTATTACACCGGTAGCTAACTTGGAGCCCGTGGAGTTGGCCGGAACAACTGTTAAACGTGCCTCACTGCATAATGCCGATCAAATAGAACGCTTAGATATTAGGGTGGGCGATGAAGTGTTTGTTGAAAAAGGTGGCGAAATTATACCGAAAATTATTGCTGTCGATTTTAGCAAGCGTCTGCCCAATTCACAACCTACCCAGTATATTAAAAACTGCCCTGAATGTGGCACCGAATTGCTTCGAAATGAAGGTGAAGTACAGCATTATTGTCCAAATTATAATGGATGTCATCCACAAATTGTTGGACGTATTCAGCATTTTATTTCGAGAAAAGCAATGGATATTGAAGGTTTGGGCGGTGAAACCGTAGCATTATTGGTTAAAGAGGGGCTAATTCGGGATTATTCTGATTTATATGCGCTATCTAAAGATCAGGTTATAGGGTTGGAGCGGATGGCTGAAAAAAGTTCGGATAATCTGATAAATGGTATCGAAGCGTCAAAGCAAGTGCCTTTTGAACGTGTTTTATATGCTATTGGCATAAGGTATGTTGGTGAGGTTGTTGCAAAAAAGTTGGCTAATCATTATAAGAGCATTGAAAATTTAGCAAAGGCAACAATAATCGATTTGGTGACTGTTGATGAAATTGGTGAACGTATTGCCATGAGCGTTGTCGACTTTTTTGGTTTGGAGCAAAACCAAAGGATTTTGGAACGTTTGAAGAGTTTTGGTTTGAAATTAGAAATTTCAGCTGAAAAATTGGCCAGCCAAACCAATAAGTTAGACGGAAAAGCATTTGTGGTATCGGGGGTTTTTGAATCGGTTTCAAGAGATGAATTAAAAAAACTTATAGAAGATAATGGTGGGCGTGTTGTGGGATCGATATCTACAAAAACCAATTATGTGATTGCTGGCGATAATATGGGGCCAAGTAAGAAAGCTAAGGCCGAACAATTGCAGATTCCTATAATTTCTGAATATGAGTTCATGTCATTTTTGTAATAAAAAACCTACTACCTCATTAATTTCATCGATTAAGTGCAATTTTATTCGTTTAATTGTTAATAGTTGTTATATTTGCTTGAATATGATACTTACTTGATATGATTGCTCAAAAAATATTAATTGCCCTTTTAGGGATTTTTGCCTTAGTGTTTCTAGGTTTTCAAGCTTTCGGGTTAGAGTTCGAAGCTGCAGGAGTTAGAGTTTTGTTACTGTTGTTGTTGATAGGATTGTATTGTAATAGATCCTCTAAGGGAAGTTTTCTCTATTTAGTCTTTCTTGTGTTTTTTTCAATAGCAGAAATTTTAAATTTTGTGAATTGGTTAAGCGCTCCTGTGCCAATAGATAAAATTGATTATTTATATATTATTGGAAATTCATTATATATTTTATCATATTTAATTTTAATTATTCAGACTTTATTATCGTTCAACCTTGTTGAGGTATTCCGAAAATATATATTTCATATCCTTGTTTTAATCCTTTTGGATATACTTTCTGTTGTAGTGGTCACCAATACCATAATGGATGTAATGCCACACTATGCATATTATTTAGAATTTATATATAATGCAGTCATCATGATTTTGTTGAATGTTGCACTGATCAATTATTTACATAAAGATGATAAAAGATCTTTTACACTATTGGTTGGTTCTATTTTTATTTTCTTTTCACAAGTCATTCAAACGGCCTATTTTTATATTTCTGAGATTAGTTTTCTCAATGTGATTTCGTCCCTATTTTTTGTATGTGCTTTTGTGTCCTTCTATTTACATTCCATTTTGGCCAATCGAGAACGTAAAGATTCAATTCTGTCAGATTTAATGGCTTAGTGTCGAGATTTTGATAGTATTTGTTCCATCTGAATTATTTGTCAGTATCGATATTGCTCATGAAAAAAGATAAAAAACGGACTTATTATTTTTCTGTTTTTGTTATCTGAAATTTACTGACACCATTTTTTATTTTTCTGCAATAAAAGACAGATTAATACATTAACAATAAAATCGATGAAATGCAATAAAATGCGGATGAAATTCGTTTTTTTTGTTATATTTGCTTTTCCTACTTATACTAATCTATCATGAAACAGTGGCATGACTTATTACCTAACTGGGCAATAGTTCTATTGTTGACTTTACTAATAGTGCTCAATTTTGTGGCTTCTTATTTTGGGATTTCATTAATTCTAGAAGTGAGCACATTGATGGTAATTCCTTTATTAATGGTTAGTTATTTTTTAAGCCAAAAGGTCATGGCCAATATATTTTTTACGGTGTTTGTCCTCTATTTCCTTGGTGTACTTTTTAATGGACTTGATTACTTGGCAATGTCCTCAAAGTTATCAGAATCTTCATTTCTTGCTGTCTATTGCTTGCTGTTTTTTGTGATGATCGGGAGGTTAAGGTATATTAAACTCGATGGGGTGGTTTCAATATATTTAGTTCTAATTATTTTGGCAAGTAGCTACTTTATGTACATCATGTTTGCTACTGTAAAAGATAGTTTTTCTGATAGTGTTATCATGACTTTGTCTTTGGGAAAAGGAATGGTACTTCTGCTTTTGAGCATTTTGGCGTTTACTATTTATCTGAGTGAAGAAACTGTACAGACAATCTTGTTTTTAATTATTGTATGCTGTTTTGTTTTTTCTGATATATTAAGCTTTATTACCACTATGTACCTTCATTATTGGTTATTTGATGGCATACAAAAAATCCTACAAGGTGTAGGACTTTTATTGTTGTGCATTTATGTTTATAATCATCAAGAACTTGCTAAAGGTTTCAGTAAATTTTCATCAAAAAATAATTTTATCATTAAAACTTTTAGCAATTAAAGGTTAAACCAAAATCGAAATTCCTTCCGCCGATTTGTTTTTATTGCTGTCAAAGTAAAAATCGATTCTGCCGAGGTTAATTCCAAAGCAGCCTACTTGATTGACCAATACGTTTTTGCCAATACTATTTTTTACGACTGTGGGCTTAGGAAGAAACGTATGGGTATGTCCACCAACAAACAAATCAATGTCTTTAGTGGTTTTAGCCAAAACTAGGTCGCTTGGTTTTTGGTCGTTATTTCGGTAATTATAGCCTAAATGTGATAAGCAGATAATCAAATCACATTTTTCATTTTCTTTTAAAATTCTTGCCATGTCTTGGGCAATCTCTGTAGGATCGAGATAAACCGTTTCTTTATACATGTTTGGATCAACCAATCCAGCAAGTTGAATGCCTAATCCAAAAACGCCAATTTTAATTCCGTTTTTAACAAAAGTTTTATAGGGTTTGACATGTGTGTCAAGAGCAGTATTTGAAAAGTCGTAATTGGCACTAATAAAATCAAATTTAGCATGGGGTAATTGTGCGTATAGACCTTCAATGCCATTGTCAAAGTCATGATTTCCAACAGTTGCTACATCGTATTTAAGCATGCTCATAAGCTTAAATTCCAATTCTCCACCATAATAATTAAAGTAGGGTGTACCTTGAAAAATATCGCCAGCATCTAACAATAACGTGTGTGGGTTTTCGGTTCGGATACTTTCAATTAATGTGGCACGTCTTGCGACACCACCTTGATTTGGGTTTCTTCCATCGTCGGGTCCAAAAGGATCAATATGGCTATGGACATCGTTGGTGTGTAAAATGGTGATTTTTTTTGGTGCACTTGAAAATGACTGTAAACCAAAATTTCCCAAACTAGCTAATGCGGTTGCAGCCGTCGTTTGTTGAATGAATTCTCTTCTTTTCATAACATAAATTTATCTTTCAGAAAATAATGACATTAATCCTTTAGTTGAATAAATCGATCATCGATGGTTGGGCTTAAGGTATCCGTTTTTATGAAATAATCAATCAACGCATTCCTTATTTTGTAGTTCAAAACTATGAGTTCTTCGCTGCCTTTAAAAAAATCCATGCCATCACCGCCATTAACAAGATAATCGTTAGTGGCGATATAGTAGGATTTATTAAAATCAATAGGAACTTGATGGATCAAACTTTCTACAACTTTATAGTTTTTGTCCAAGACGATTTTTAAATTTGAAATAGGATGGGCACGTTTGGAACGAGATAAATAGTCTAAAAGTTCTTTGACCTTAGCGCCAGGTAACTTCGAAACCACAATTGAGTTTTCAAAAGGCATCAATTCAAACGCTGTCCTTTTGGAGATCGGTCCTTTGGAAATAATGGATCTAATTCCGCCATGGTTCAATAGTACAAAGTCTATATGTTGGCCTGTTCTTTTAAAAAACACAGGCTCTGATTGCTCATACACAATATCTGCTATAAGGTTTCCAATGGCAGTATTTAAATGGCCATCGGCTTTTGAATAAGTGTCCATTGAATAGCCCAAAACGCTATCAAGATCTTTAGTGATATTTTCTCTGTAGGGCTTAATAAAATCATCAATGTTTGCGTTAGATTGCAAATTATCATTGACGTTTATGTTTTTTCCTTCAATTTTGAAAACCTGTGTTGGTGTTTTGCACGAGAGACAAAAAACGAGGCCGAAAATCAGAAGAATATTTTTAAAATTCATTGAATAACTTATAAAATGTTAATAGAAAAATGTATTGTCTTTACTACCTTTGTCAAAACAAAAGTAAATGATTTTAAAAGCATTTAAGGAAAAATCCAATCAAAAGTTCGTCAATAAATTGTTAAGTTCTAAGAACAATGGAATTAGCAATAAAAAAATTGAATCCGTTGGCGTGATAATCGATTCTGCTGAGTTTTCTGATGTTGAGGCACTAAAGTCTTTTTTTAATGAACTTGGCGTTCAATTGCATAAAATAAAAATTATTGTTTTTGTAGAAGACGAAAAGAAAACCGAACGGTTGTGGGGCAATTATTTCAGTAAAAACGACTTTGGATGGCGTGGTAGTATCAAGCATTCTGAGCTCAATTCATTTATAGATACGGAGTTTGATGCACTGGTCAGTTTTTATAAAAGTGATACGTTACATTTAAAAATGGTAACTGCAGCTTCCAGAGCCAATTTTAAAGTTGGCCTTTCTGGAGTTGACGATCGTCTGTTTGATTTTATACTGGATGTTGACATCAAAGATTTTGATGTTTTTAAAACAGAATTAAAAAAATACTTAACCATATTAAAAAAAATATAATGACTAAATTTCTTGGAACTGGTGTGGCATTGATCACTCCATTCAAATCTGATTTGAGTGTTGATCATGATGCGCTCACAGCTATTGTCAATTACAATATTGATAATGGTATCGAGTACTTGGTAATTTGCGGAACTACCGCAGAAACTGCTACACTTACAAAACAAGAAAAGAAGGAAGTTATTGCAACCATTATAAAGGCAAATGCAGGCCGATTGCCTTTGGTTTTGGGAATTGGTGGAAATAATACAGCTGAAATTATTGAAGAAATAAACACAACAGATTTAATGGCGATTGATGCTATCTTGTCCGTTTCGCCTTATTATACAAAACCTACGCAAGAAGGTTTATACCAGCATTTTAAAGCAATTTCAGAAGTTTCTCCAAAGCCAATCATACTTTACAATGTTCCCGGTAGAACTTCCGTTAATATGTTGCCGGCTACAACCTTGCGTTTGGCCAATGACTTTAAAAACATCATTGGTATTAAGGAAGCAGGAAATAATGTGGCTCAGTATTTACAACTCTTGAAAAACAAACCCGACGATTTTTTAATTATATCAGGTGATGATGATTTGGCATTGGGCGTTGTTTTGGCTGGTGGTACAGGAGTTATTTCTGTTTTAGGACAGGCATTTCCGAAAGATTTTTCAAATATGATACGAGCAGGAATTGAAGGAAAGGCTAAGGAAGCTTACAAAATCCATTTTAAATTGATGGATGTGACCTCGCAAATTTTTGAAGAGAATAATCCTGCCGGAATAAAAGCAGTTTTTGAAGCTTTGAATTTAGCTCAAGATGTTGTTAGATTGCCACTGGTAGTTGCCTCAAAGGCATTGAAAGAAAAGATAAATAAAAGTGTAGCACTTCTTAAATAAAGAAGAAACGTTAAATTTTATTTAAACGTCTTATTAGCTTAAATCCAATGCTTAATTTAGCCTAGAATTTTTTATTTTATAATACGTTATAAATGTGTATTTTTGCATTCTGTTTAAAAATGACAAAAGGCCATTTAAACATAACCTTTATTTATGAGCAAATTTAAGCTGGCATTTCAATCTAATAGTACAAATAACAATATTTTTTGGATGAAAAACATTTTTTACACATTACTGATCACCTTAGTGTTGTCCTCTTGTAGTGAATATCAAAAGGCATTAAAATCGGAAGATATTGCTACAAAATTCAAACTGGGTTCTGATTTGTATGATGCTGGTAAGTTTAGCAAAGCCAATAAGTTGTTTGCACAGATTGCACCACAATATAGAGGAAAGCCACAAGCGGAGAAACTGATGTACATGTACTCCAATTCTTTTTATCAAATGAAGGATTACTACATGGCAGGTTACCAATTTGAGCGTTTTGAAGGGCAATATCCAAAAAGTGAAAAAGCGGAAGAAGCACTGTTTATGTCTGCTAAAAGTTTTTCAAAATTGTCACCAGTTTACAGTAAGGAACAAAAAGAAACCATTACAGCCATTGAAAAGCTTCAGTTGTTTATTAATAAATATCCCGATTCGGAGTATTTGTCTGAGGCCAATGCTATAATTCAAGAATTGGATTATAAATTAGAGAAAAAAGCTTTTGAGATTGCAAAACTCTATAACAAAATAGCCAATTTTGAGTCAGAAGATTATGAAGCTTCAATAAAAGCATTTGATAATTTTCTGTTAGATTATCCGGGATCTTCTTTCAGGGAAGAAGCCATGTTTTACCGTTTTGATTCGGCTTATAAGTTAGGAATCAATAGTGTGGAGTACAGACGCGAAGAGCGTATAAATATTGCAATTAAGCATTATAACGCTTTTAACAAAGCCTATCCAGAATCTCAACACAATTCAGAGGCTTCAACAATGATTAATGAATTGCAAACCGCAATTTTAGCATATACAACAAAAAGTTAATTTTATATAGATGATAGATTTAAAAAAGAGCAATGCTCCGGTAAGTACAATCACTTACAACCGTAATGAAATTGATCAGGAAACAGGAAACATCTACGAGGCTATCTCTGTAATATCAAGAAGAGCTGAGCAGATCAATACGGATATCCGTAGAGAGCTTGTAGATAAGCTTGAGGAATTTGCAACTTATAATGACAGTCTCGAAGAGATTTTTGAAAATAAAGAGCAAATCGAAGTATCTAAATTTTATGAAAGATTGCCAAAACCACATGCACTTGCTGTACAGGAATGGTTAGATGATAAAATTTATTTCAGAAATACTGAAGACGATATTAAAGAAGCATAATTAAGATGTCAGTTTTAAGTGGCAAACATATACTTGTCGGCATTACTGCTGGTATTGCTGCTTATAAAACGGCACACCTTGTTAGGTTATTCATAAAAGCGGGTGCTCACGTAAAGGTCGTGATGACGCCCGCTTCTAAAGACTTCATTACACCTTTAACACTTTCTACTTTATCTAAAAATCCGGTTCATTCTACGTTTGTTGACGAAGAAGATGAGGTATGGACCAACCATGTCGATCTCGGATTATGGGCCGACTTATTTGTAATCGCTCCTGCGACCGCCAACACGATGGCTAAAATGGCCAATGGCATATGCGATAATTTATTAATGGCCGTTTATTTATCGGCAAAATGTCCTGTTTATTTTGCACCAGCAATGGATTTGGACATGTATAAGCACGAAAGCACATTACATTCTTTTAAAACATTGGAATCCTTTGGGAATATCATGATCCCTGCAACAAGTGGCGAACTTGCCAGTGGATTGGTAGGTGAGGGCCGTATGGCAGAACCCGAAGCTATTGTGGCGCATATTGAGCAGAACATTTTAGATCAATTGCCATTAAAAGGAAAGAAAGTTCTTATTACTGCCGGTCCAACTTATGAAGCTATTGATCCCGTCCGTTTTATTGGAAATCATTCAAGTGGAAAAATGGGATTTGAAATTGCCAAAGTTGCCGCCAATCTTGGGGCTGAGGTTGTTTTAATTTCTGGACCAACTCACGAAACTGCCGAACACTCGTTTATTAAACGTATTAACGTGGTTAGTGCTGCTCAAATGTATGACGCGGTCCATACTTATTTTAATGCTGTTGACATTGCTATTCTTTCTGCAGCAGTTGCCGATTATACGCCCATGAATGTGTCGGACATCAAAATAAAGAAGAAAGAAACATCGTTTTCTGTTCAATTGGAGAAAACAAAGGATATTTTGGCATCTATTGGGAAAATCAAGAAAAACCAATTTTTGGTGGGTTTTGCCTTAGAAACCAATAATGAATTGGAAAATGCTATAGGAAAATTAAAAAGCAAGAATTTAAATTTAATTGTGCTAAATTCGTTAAAGGACAAAGGTGCCGGTTTTGGTGGTTCAACTAATAAAGTTACTTTTATAACTGATCAGCAAGATATCATGACATTCAATTTGAAATCAAAACACGAGGTCGCTGTCGATTTATTGGATCAAATTATAAAACAAATTCATGCATAAACTTATTTACATACTTGTTATAGCTTTTACCTCGGTTGGATTTTCTCAGGAATTGAATTGTAACTTGGTGGTTAATGCGCAACAAACAGGTAATGAGAATGTTCAGGTTTTTAAAACACTCGAACGGCAATTGAATGAGTTTATCAATAACACTCAATGGACCAACAAAAACTATAAGTCTCAAGAGCGCATTGATTGCAGTATGGTTATTAATATCAGCGATTATAACAGCGATGTTTTCCAAGCTACCATCCAGGTACAATCCTCACGACCTGTTTTCAATTCAACTTATAGCACACCGGTTTATAATTTTAACGACCGGAATTTTACCTTTAGATATCTCGAGTTTCAAAACTTAGTTTTTAATCCTACACAGTTTGAATCTAATTTAATTTCAGTTTTAGCCTATCATGTTTTTATGATCTTAGGATTGGATGCCGATACGTTTGAATTGAACGGCGGTGATCCGTATTTTGCCCAAGCACAAACCATTACCAATTATTCACAACAAGGTAATTATAAGGGATGGAAACTAGAAGATGGTCAGCAATCTCGTTTTGTGCTTATCGACAATATGTTATCGCCAACATTTAAGGAATTCAGAACCGTGATGTACAATTACCATCGCAACGGTTTGGATGTTATGGCAGACAATGATAAACTTGGAAAAGAAACCATTGCCAAAGTTTTTGAAGATCTTAGAGCGATGAATAGCCAACGACCAAATTCGTTTTTGATGCGTGTTTTTTTTGATGCTAAAGCCGATGAAATCCTTGATGTTTTTTCAGGTGGACCAAAGATTAACATAACGGAAGTTAAAGATATTCTTAACAGAATTGCGCCTACTCATTCTTCGAAATGGCGTGAAATAAATTTTTAAAATAAAAACTAAGTTGGTACCATTGTTTTGTGCTTATATCAGCATTGGTTTAAAAGCTTAATTTTATCGTCAATTCAAAATAATAAATCCCAAAACTAATAATGCTCACTTCACTTTCCATAAAAAACTATGCTTTAATTGATAATCTGCAAGTTCAGTTTAATAATGGACTGACAATTATTACAGGTGAAACTGGAGCAGGAAAATCCATTCTGTTAGGAGGATTATCGCTTATTCTTGGTAAACGTGCCGATTTGAGCAGTGTCAAAAATGCTTCTGAAAAGTGTGTTATTGAAGCTACTTTTGATGTAGCCAATTACAATTTAAAAGCGTTATTTTTAGCAGAAGACTTGGATTATGAACCGCAAACCATTATCCGCAGGGAAATTCTTCCTTCAGGAAAATCCAGAGCATTCGTTA
>NZ_DATJCY010000319.1:0-4529 GCF_035577925.1 Gelidibacter sp.
ATTTCTATATTTGAAAAAATTAAAAACATGTACACAACTTTAAATCATACTTGGTGGTGGAACTTTTCGAAACAACATTCGTGAGGTAACGCTATAGGTATATTTAAAAACTAATATAAAAAGGCTTGTCATTCACGACAGGCCTTTTTTTTATACTATAAAAATCAATATGAATACATACAAGTTACATACCCATTATAAAAAAATACTTTCGGATACCATCACGCCTGTCAGTATCTATTTGAAGATAAGAGATAAATTCCCGAACAGCATTTTATTAGAAAGCAGTGATTATCATGGCAATGACAACAGTTTTTCTTACATCTGTTGCAACCCGATTGCTTCCATAAAAGTGCAAAACGAAGTGATTACGGAAACCTTTCCAGACAAAAGTAAATTGACGCATAAAATTACGGCAGATACTGATGTAGCACATATAATCCATCAATTCACCCAACGTTTCAAAATCCATTCCGAGCAAACTTTTAAGTTCATAAACAATGGAATTTTCGGTTATATTGCTTACGATGCCGTTCGTTATTTTGAAGATGTCAAAATTTCAAAAAAAGAAAATCATCAAGACATTCCAGATATTTATTATGCAGTTTATCAAAATATCATAGCTATTAACCATTTTAAAAATGAGGCCTATGTGTTTGCTCATTGTTTTGAAACCGAAAATAATATCGATGAACTTTTACAGCTTATCAAATCAAAAAACTTTGCTGCTTTTAATTTTTCAACTGATGGTGAAACATCCTCTAACTTAACTGACAGCGAGTATAAAGAACAGGTTGCTTTGGCAAAAAAACACTGTGCTCAAGGTGATGTATTTCAGCTCGTCCTTTCAAAAAAATTCTCACAACGCTTTAAGGGCGATGAGTTTAATGTGTATCGCGCCTTACGAAGTATCAATCCATCACCATACCTCTTCTATTTTGATTATGGCGATTTCAAGATTTTTGGAAGCTCACCAGAAGCACAGTTGGTCATCCGGAACGACAAAGCCGAAATCCATCCTATTGCCGGAACTTTTAAACGTACCGGAAATGATGAAAAAGATGCCAAACTGGCCAAAGAGTTAGCCATTGACGACAAAGAAAATGCAGAACACGTCATGCTTGTTGATTTGGCAAGAAACGACCTCAGCCGAAATGGAAGTGAAGTCACCGTTGAAAAATATAGAGAGGTACAGTTTTTTTCCCATGTCATCCATTTAGTGAGTAAAGTGACCAGTAAAAAACATAAAAACACAACCACTATGCAAATCGTTGCCGACACCTTTCCTGCAGGAACATTAAGTGGCGCTCCAAAATTCAAAGCCATGCAACTTATTGAAAAATATGAAAAAACAAGTCGTGATTTTTATGGAGGTGCTATTGGGTTTATGGATTTTGAAGGCAACTTTAATCATGCCATTATGATCCGAACGTTTTTGAGCAAAAACCACCAACTGCATTGGCAAGCCGGTGCGGGGATCGTTTCTAAATCGGATGCCGAAAGTGAACTTCAGGAAGTTTATAATAAATTGGGAGCCTTAACCAAAGCGATCGAAATGGCCGAAGAACTATAAATCCCTTAACCTGCAAGCATTTACTTAACCTGCAAGGTTTTAAAAACCTTGTAGGTTTCAGAAAAAATAAAAATCGAACCTTTAAACATGAGATCCCCGCCTTCGCGGAGAATAAATATGAAAGTATTAGTTATCGACAATTACGACAGTTTTACCTACAACCTTGTCCATTATCTTGAAGATCTGGATTGCGAAGTGACTGTAAAACGCAATGATCAGCTCACTTTAGAAGAAGTTGATGCATTTCAAAAAATTGTGCTATCACCAGGGCCAGGACTTCCAGACGAAGCAGGTTTATTAAAAACCATTATCAAAACCTATGCGCCCACCAAAAGTATTTTAGGCGTGTGCCTTGGTCAGCAGGCCATTGCCGAAGTTTATGGCGGCAGTTTGATTAATCTAGATGCGGTTTATCACGGCGTATCCACCAAAGTAACAACTTGTGTTAATGACGAATCTCTTTTTGACGGACTGGACAAAACCATCAACGTTGGGCGTTACCATTCGTGGGTCGTTGATCCTAATCTGCCTGAAGAACTTGAAGCAACATCAATTGATGAAAACGGTCAAGTGATGTCGTTGCGTCATAAAGTGTACGATTTAAAAGGCGTCCAATTCCATCCCGAATCGGTATTAACGCCGCAAGGCAAAAAGATTTTGGAAAATTGGATTCGCATTCCCACCAAGGCCGGAATCTCATAACGTTCTGGAGCTGGCAGCATAAAAATTTGTGAGCAGGTGAAAAAGTGATTTAACGAAAAATACTTCATTCTGCCCAAAAATAAAATTAAGTTTAATAAATATAGATCCCCTCCCGATAGCTATCGGGATCGTGGGGAATGAATATGAAACAGATACTCAACAGACTTATCAATCAAGAAAGCATCTCCAGTGAAGAAGCAAAACATGTTTTGGTAAATATCTCCAAAGGCGATTACAACCAAAGTCAAATTGCCGCTTTTCTGACCGTTTATATGATGCGAAGTGTCACCATCAATGAATTGCAAGGTTTTAGGGATGCGCTTTTAGAATTGTGCCTACACGTCAATTTAGACGCCTATAATGGCATCGATTTGTGTGGTACGGGCGGCGATGGAAAAGATACTTTTAATATCTCAACCTTGGCTTCATTTGTGACAGCCGGCGCGGGAATCAATGTTACTAAACATGGTAATTATGGTGTTTCTTCTGCCTGTGGCTCCTCAAATGTTATGGAGTTTTTAGGGATCAAATTCACTTCTGACATCAATTTTTTAAAAAGGTCTTTAGATGAAGCGGGCATTTGCGTGTTGCATGCCCCATTATTTCATCCTGCCATGAAAAATGTGGCACCCATCCGAAAAGATTTGGCCGTAAAAACCTTCTTTAACATGTTGGGACCCATGGTAAATCCGGCATTTCCAAAAAATCAATTGGTTGGCGTATTTAATCTGGAATTACTAAGAATGTACAGTTATCTCTATCAAAACACCGACATCAATTATACCATTCTACATGCCTTGGATGGCTATGATGAAATTTCATTAACGGGTCCAACAAAAGTCATTAGAAACGCCTCCGAGACTATGATTACTCCCGATTTTTTTGGGGTGAATACTTTAGATCAAAGCGCTATTTACGGCGGTGATTCGGTAGAAACTGCAGCAAAAATATTTACTCAAATTTTAAATGGTCAAGGCACTGACGCCCAAAACAACGTTGTTTGTGCCAATGCGGCCATGGCTATTGCGACGGTAAACAATTCATCAGTTGAAGATAGTTTTGCATTGGCAAAGGAATCTTTGTTAAGTGGAAAAGCAAAAACGAAATTTGAAAAACTGGTTGAAATAAGTGCTGGGAAATAGATGAAAGAAAATAGAACATAAAGCCTAGAAAAAATAGAACACTGATGACCGAAAAAATTAACGATTGATGATTAACGATTGGTGATTTTTGAACTTTAAACTTTGAACATTAAATCTGAAGCTTTAAACCTGAAACCAGGAACCACAGACAACCGATAACAAACAACCCACAACAAACAACAGACAACACACAACACACAACCCACAACTGAAAAACATGACCATTTTAGACCATATAGTTACTGATAAACGCAAAGAAGTTGAATTAAGAAAATCAATCATTCCTATTTCTCAATTGGAAGGATCGGTCTTATTTGAAAAAGAAACCATTTCTCTTGTTGATAACTTAAAGAACAGTACAACAGGAATCATTGCCGAACATAAACGTCGTTCGCCGTCCAAAGCCATCATCAATCAAAATCTCAATGTTTTTGACGTTGCAAAAGGTTACCAAGATGCTGGTGTTTGCGGAATGTCGGTTTTAACGGATGGCAAATACTTTGGAGGTTCTATGGACGATTTGATCTTGGCACGCGCCAGTTGTCAATTACCGTTATTGCGCAAAGAGTTTATCATTGATCCTTATCAAATTATAGAAGCCAAAGCCCATGGTGCTGATGTAATCTTACTTATTGCAGCTATTTTATCAAAAGAAGAGATTAAAGAATTTTCTGAATTGGCAAAAAGCTTAAATCTCGAAGTCCTTTTGGAAATCCATAACGAAGAAGAGCTCAACAAATCCATCATGCCAAGTTTAGATATGATTGGCGTCAACAATAGAAATCTAAAAACCTTTGAAGTTAGTTTAGAAACTAGCAAACAACTAAGTACTTTAATCCCTAATGATTTCATTAAAATATCAGAAAGCGGCATTAGCACTATTGAAGCCATCAAAGAATTGCAACCCTACGGATATCAAGGTTTTTTGATTGGTGAAAACTTTATGAAAACAGATAATGCAGGTGAAAGTGCAACAGCCTTTATAAAAGGATTGCAATAAAATTAAAAACAGTCCAAAATCAAATGAGTAGCAAAAACATCATAAATATTCCAATTCAAACCCCCTCTCCTTCAAAGAGGCTTGGGATGAGGATTAAAATCTGTGGTATGAA
>NZ_DATJCY010000320.1:0-2293 GCF_035577925.1 Gelidibacter sp.
CATACCGTAGAGAAACGAAGGTAAAGAAAGGGGAGTTTGACAAAACAGCGTACAATACTATTTTAGCGAAGGGATCAAGCTAGCGCATGGGCACCAAGTTTGGACGGGGAGTTTGACAAGCGCAAACAATTTAAAAACAAACCCTCCGTCTAAACCTCCTACCGTCGGTTTAGCCACCTCCCTTTGACCAAAGGGAGTAGCCAATTGAGATAGTTTTAGATAGTATAGCTAAATATCAAGAACAACTCTCATATGCATTGTTTACCCAAAAGCAGAAATAATGAGCAAGGAATCACCGTGATAACTTTGCATAAACAAGTCCCATACTTTTTTGTTAACGGATTGTTTTTTCTATTTCTTTTATACTTAAATTTTGTACCTTACAAGGTTAAGGACTCTCAGCCAAAACAATAAGAACATGCATCTTTACAAACCGATTTTGCAACCTCAAGACATTCCTGAACGATTCAAGGAAGCTTGGAACCGCTATGACCCGAATGGGATTGCAGACTTATTTTTTGACAACGCCGATTTTATCAATGTTACGGGCAAATGGTGGGACAATAAAAAGGATATTTGGAAAGCACATGACTTTGGACTGCGGCTAATTTTTCAAAATTCAAAAATGGAGGTTCTTGCCGTTAAAGTAAAAATGCTGACCGAAAACATAACGATTGTCCATGCACACATGCGCATTATCGGACAAACAGAAAAAGAAGTGGATAATGCTGGTCCTCGAGAAACCCTATTCCTCTTTGTAGCGAGAAAGGTTAATAACGAATGGCTCTGCGAATCTGCTCAAAACACAGACATCATTCTAGGTAAACAAACCAAAATCCGAGATGAAAATGGCAATCTAAAATCGGTGAGTTATAAAGAAAAACTGTAAAAACATGAAAAAAATAGGATTTTTATCGTTTGGACATTGGGGCAAACACCCCGCATATAAAACCCAATCGGCAAGCGACACCTTGCTTCAGTCTATTGATTTGGCCGTTGCCGCCGAAGAAATCGGTTTGGATGGGGCATATTTCAGGGTACATCATTTTGCGGCACAATTAGGATCGCCCTTCCCGTTGCTAGCGGCCATCGGTGCCAAAACCAAAAAGATAGAAATCGGGACAGGTGTCATTGATATGCGCTATGAAAACCCAATGTATATGGTGGAAGACGCTGGTGCAGCCGATTTAATTTCAAAAGGACGATTACAATTGGGCATCAGCAGGGGTTCACCCGAGCAAGTGATTGAAGGTTGGCGCTATTTCGGTTATGAACCTGCAGAAGGAGAAGACGACGCAGCCATGGCACGTCGCAAAGCATTAGAATTTCTGGACCTGCTAAAAGGCGTTGGATTTGCCCAACCCAATCCATCGCCAATGTTTCCGAATCCTCCAGGGCTACTGCGTCTAGAACCACATTCCGAAGGCCTGCGCGACCGTATCTGGTGGGGCGCTGCCTCCAATGCAACCGCTATCTGGGCGGCCGAAAATGGAATGAACCTACAAAGTTCGACACTTAAATTTGACGAAAACGGCAAACCTTTCCATATTCAACAAGCAGAACAAATCAGGTTATACAAAGAAGCCTGGAAAAAAGCAGGGCACAAACGAGAACCACGAGTATCGGTAAGCCGATCCATATTTGCATTGGTAAACCAACAGGACCACTTTTACTTTGGACGGGATGCCAACCAGAAAGATCAAATCGGCTTTATAGAAAATGATAAACGGGCCATTTTTGGAAGAGGCTATGCCGCCGAGCCCGATCAACTTATCAAGGAACTAGCCAACGATGAAGCCATTCAAGAAGCTGACACACTCCTTTTGACCGTACCCAATACCTTGGGGGTTGATTATAATGTGCACGTGCTGTCGGCCATCCTGGAGCATGTTGCACCAGGTTTAGGTTGGCGCTGATCATCTAAAGTGCTTAAGAGGGTAAAGAAAAGGAGTTTGAAAAAATAACAGATCAGTCTAAAAAACCAGAACCAACAAAAAAAGCCTTTCAATTTCTTGAAAGGCTTTTTATTACTAGTAGCCGAACCCGAACAAATCTCGAAACATTTTTTGGAAGATTTGGAACGGTTAGACATTATGAAATACGTAGAAAATCTTAATGTTGATAAATAGATCCGTATTAAAAATCATTAACAGAATAAATAAATGTATCTGAAATTCCAGAAGAAAACGCATTAGATTTCCACTCTTTAGGACTTATATACCAACTATTATTAATCTTATTTAAACCTGCAAAAATACTAGCACAAACGGTTTGAATTTTAGATCCTGTCAAT
>NZ_DATJCY010000321.1:0-13744 GCF_035577925.1 Gelidibacter sp.
TTTCAGCCGGAAGCATTTACGATGATGGATTTTAGATTTCAATATAAAAACTCGACAAGTTTTATTTATGTCTTGCCATTTTCTGAAACCAAAGCGTTGGTAGAATATACGTTTTTTACGCCTTTTCTGGTGGAACCAAAAGTATATGAGAATGCGCTTAAAAATTATCTTGAAAATGAACTCAACGTCACGAAATATCGAATATTAGAAACTGAAACGGGCAATATCCCAATGACCGATTTTCCATTTTGGAAATTCCATAGTAAAAACATTACTAAAATTGGTACTGCCGCTGGTTGGACCAAAGGTTCTACTGGATATTCGTTTAAACATACCGAAAAAATGGTGGATAAATTGATTGAAAACGTCAAACAAGGACGGCAGCCATCAGATCAGTTATTCAAAAGAAAATTTAAGTTTTACGATAAGATTTTCTTGAAAGTCTTACATGATGAAAACGAAAAAGGTGTTTGGATTTTTGAACGCTTTTATTCAAAAAATCCTGCAAAAAGGATTTTTAGGTTTTTAGATGAAGAATCAACATTTTCGGAAGATATTGGTATTATGAACTCTCTTTTTTCAATGGCATTTATTAAAGCCTTTTTCAAAGTGCTATTCCGACTTTAGCAAATCGTCCAGTAGTTTCCTTACTTTATCACTATTCCAATCGGCTGCTCCCGTTTTATCAATTACTATATGGCCTTGTTGGTCCAAAATAAACGTTCTTGGAATGGACGAAACTTCCAAAAGTTCAGGATTTGGACTAATGGACGCATGGACCAAAAAATCATAATTATTTTTCTGTTTAAATTTTGAAACCACTTCTTGCGTTTCATTGGACACCAAAAGAAATACAACATCGTCTTTATAGTCTTTGTAAAGCTTTTCCATACTCGGCATTTCGGCAATACATGGCGGACACCAAGTGGCCCAAAAATTAACGAGCACCACTTTACCTTTGGCTTCGCTGAAGTTATATAACCGTCCGTTTTCATCAACAAGCTGCCAATCATAATCCGTTAATACAATGCGTTTATCTTCCTTAATCACCGACGGACTGATCATGGCCAAACCTTTTTGGAGAAACACTTGTATAGGCTGGCGTGTTTGCGGAATGAGAAGCAACAAAATCACGATGATAAAAATGATATTGCTACGTTGACTTTTCGATATTTTCATAACTTATAAGATTAAATCTTCAAAAATAATTTTGACATCAAATGGAAACAAAAAACTCCCAATATACATCGGGAGTTTTATGGATTATTTATGTCCAGATATGTTTAGTTTGAGGACGCATTTTGTTTTTTGATCAAGTTTAAAGCAGATCCTTCGTTAAACCAGTCAATTTGTTGCTGATTGTACGTATGGTTTACTTTAATGACATCCTTTGTGCCATCGGTATGAACAAACGCAATAGTTAACGGTCGGTCTGGTGCAAACTGATCTAAATCCAAGAAATTAATGGTATCATCTTCTTGTATCAAATCGTAATCACTTTCATTAGCAAAGGTCAATCCTAACATGCCTTGTTTTTTAAGGTTTGTTTCGTGGATTCGTGCAAAGGACTTTACAATTACTGCAGCAACACCCAAATGTCTTGGCTCCATGGCCGCATGTTCACGCGAAGAACCTTCACCATAATTATGATCGCCCACAACTACCGAATAGATATTATTGGCTTTATAATCACGCGCTACATCAGGAACACCTCCATACTCACCGGTCAATTGGTTTTTAACAAAATTGGTTTTCATACCAAAAGCATTTACTGCTCCGATAAGCATATTATTGGAAATATTGTCCAAATGGCCTCTATAACGCAACCATGGTCCTGCCATCGAAATATGGTCGGTAGTACATTTTCCATGAGCTTTTATCAATAATTTAGCACCTCTTATGGTATTTCCAATAGGTTTAAAAGGATCTAATAATTGTAAACGCTCAGATTTTGGATTTACGGTAACCTCTACATTGCTTCCGTCCTTAACCGGTTCGACATAACCAGAATCGATTACATCAAAACCTAATGGCGGCAATTCAAGACCTTGAGGCGCTTCCAATTTCACTTCCTCGCCATCTTCATTGATCAAGGTATCGGTCATTGGATCAAAATCCAAACGTCCTGAAATTGCAATCGCAGCAACCATTTCCGGTGATCCTACAAAAGCATGTGTATTTGGATTGCCATCGGCACGCTTGGAGAAGTTACGGTTGAACGAGTGCACAATCGTATTTTTCTCATCGCCTTTCATATCACTTCTGTCCCACTGCCCAATACAAGGTCCACAAGCGTTTGTGAATATGGTAGCGTTCAAATCTTCAAATACTTTCAAAACACCGTCGCGTTCTGCAGTAAATCGGATTTGCTCAGAACCTGGATTGATACCAAAATCTGATTTTGCTTTAATTTTTTTATCTACGGCTTGTTTCGCAATGGAAGCGGCACGCGTTAAATCTTCATACGAGGAGTTCGTACAAGAACCGATTAAACCCCACTCTACTTTAATTGGCCACCCATTTTCTTTAGCCAATTTACCAAGCTCGCCAACTGGAGTGGCTAAATCTGGTGTAAACGGTCCGTTTAAATGTGGACGTAATGTATCTAGATCAATTTCAATAACTTCATCAAAATACAATTCTGGGTTTTCATAAACTTCAGCATCTCCGGTTAAGTATTCTCTAATTTTATTAGCTTCATCAGCAATTTCAGAACGGTCTGTTGCTCTTAAAAAACGCTCCATCGAATCGTCATAACCAAAAGTTGATGTGGTTGCTCCAATTTCGGCACCCATATTACAAATGGTTCCTTTACCTGTACACGAAAGGTTTTTTGCACCTGGTCCAAAGTACTCAACAATAGCACCAGTACCACCTTTAACCGTTAAAATACCAGCTACTTTTAAGATGACATCTTTTGAAGCTGTCCAGCCATTCAGCTTTCCTGTTAATTTCACACCGATAAGTTTAGGAAATTTCAATTCCCAAGCCATACCAGCCATCACGTCAACAGCGTCTGCACCACCAACACCAATGGCAACCATTCCCAATCCACCAGCGTTAACCGTATGCGAATCTGTACCGATCATCATTCCACCAGGAAATGCATAATTTTCCAATACTACTTGGTGAATAATACCCGCGCCAGGTTTCCAAAATCCGATACCATACTTATTAGATACTGATGCCAAAAAGTCAAACACCTCACTACTGGTTTGGTTAGCACGCATTAAATCGGGTGCAGCACCTTGTTTTGCTTGGATTAAATGATCGCAATGTACTGTTGTCGGAACCGCTACTTTAGGTTTCCCAGCTTGCATAAACTGCAACAACGCCATTTGCGCTGTAGCATCTTGCAAAGCAATACGATCTGGAGCAAAATCAACATAGTCCTTACCTCTGCTAAAAGCAGTTGTAGGATTACCATCCCAAAGATGAGCGTATAAAATCTTTTCAGATAACGTTAAAGGTTTACCAACTATTGCACGTGCTTTGTCAACACGTTCCGGCATAGTTTTATAAACTTTCTTAATCATATCAATATCAAATGCCATAGAATATATTTTAAGGTTGCTATTTAATTATTTTTCTACCGAAGTTTCGGGTATGCAAAAGTACAAAACTTCAAAGACTTTTAAAAATATCTAACAAAATCTAAGAAGCAGTGAATAATATTTAATGAAAACACATTAAATCAACAGAAAATTGAGCTTTTTTTAATATTTGCAAACACAAAATATGAAATTATCATTTTTTGACGCATTCGTATACCATAAAATAACGCGGCATGACAAACGGTTCATATTTTTTTACAAAACACACCATAAAGTAGAGGAATTTGGCTTAAAAATTTTTGTAAAAAGTTGTGCTCTATTAAAAATAGATTAACAGATGAAGTAGAAACTTGAAGAACTACTTTTTAGAATTATAAGATTTAGCGTATGCCACAACCAATTTAAACAAACCAATAACTTCTAAAATCATTCCCACAATCAAAATCCCGTTTCCAGAAGGTCCGTGCATTATTTTGATCAAACTACCTAAAACGATGAGAACTGCTCCGGCCAACAACAAAATTAATGGAACTTTAAGTGTTTTGATCATCAGAATAAACTTTTAATAATTTGTTCGTCCGTAATTCCTTCGGCTTCTGCCTTATAGTTTTTGATGATGCGATGGCGAAGAATTCCGCGTGCAACAGCCTGTACGTTCTCGATATCCGGAGAAAATTTACCATGGATAACCGCATGGGTTTTAGCTGCAAGAATCAGGTTTTGAGAAGCCCTTGGTCCTGCACCCCAATCTACAAATTCTTTCACCAAAGCAGGTGCCGAAGCACTTTTTGGTCTTGTTTTTCCAACCATGGCTACTGCATATTCAACCACATTATCAGCTACAGGAACACGACGAATTAAGTTCTGAAAATTGGTGATTTCCTGAGCAGAAAACAAAGAGTTTATCTGTAATGCACGATCTGTAGTTGTCGATTTTACCACTTGGACTTCCTCTTCAAAAGAAGGATATTCTAAATTAATGGCAAACATAAAACGGTCCAACTGAGCTTCTGGCAACGGGTAAGTTCCTTCTTGCTCAATAGGGTTTTGTGTTGCCAATACAAAATACGGCAAACTTAAGCTATAATGATGGCCAGCAACAGTTACCGAACGTTCCTGCATCGCTTCTAAAAGCGCGGCTTGCGTTTTTGGAGGCGTTCTGTTAATCTCGTCCGCTAAAATAATATTGGCAAAAATAGGCCCTTTAATGAATTTAAAATGTCGGTTTTCATCCAATATCTCACTTCCTAATATATCACTGGGCATAAGATCTGGCGTAAATTGGATGCGTTTAAAATCTAAGCCCAATGCTTTGGCAATGGTATTGACCATTAAGGTCTTTGCCAATCCCGGAACACCAATCAACAAAGCATGTCCGCCAGAAAAAATTGAAATCAGGATTTGGTTAACTACCTCGTCCTGACCTACAATAACTTTGGCAACCTCAACTCTTAAGGCTTTATATTTTTCAACAAACTGCGCAATGGCAGCAACATCTGACATAGTATTATTTTTTTAACCAATTGCTATTAAAATCGCAATTTCTGTAATTTCCATTGATATTTATATAAGTGTCCATGATTTTCTCATTCATCCACTTTTCAATAGCCTTGAATTGTTCAGACTGCTCTGTTAAATTTTTGATTTTCAAATAATCTTTCGCAAAATCAGCTTCGTGCTCATCAACGCGATCGGTAACGGTTAAAATTTTGAATTTAATAGGATTGACCCGGTCTTCATCTTGAAGGACCATACTGATTTCACCATCTTTTAAACTTTCAATTTGGGTGTAAAGTTCTGGATCCATCTTAGTCAACTCAAAACTAAAATCCTGTGTACGGGGATTGATCAACTGGCCTCCATCAAATTTCGTTTCTTCTTCATCACTAAATTCCAATGCTGCTTGCCTAAAAGTAATATCCTTATCAATGATACGCTTTCTAACCAATTCAATCTTTTCCTTAGCTTCCTTGATTGCGGCTTGGGTCACTTCTGGACGCAATAAAATATGGCGCACATCATATTCTTGGCCTCTAATTTTTTCTAAGTAAATAATATGGTATCCAAAATCGGTTTCAAAAGGTTCAGAAATTTCACCCTCTTGCAATGAGAAGGCTACATCATTAAATTCCTTTACCATTTGTGGGCGCTTTCTGTTCAACGTATAAAAACCTCCCGTTTTACGTGACGCCACATCATCCGTATATAACACTACTTTTGAGGTGAAACTTGCCCCATTTTCAATGACATCATTTCTAAATTCGTTCAATCTATCGATAACTTTTTGCTTTTCGGCTTGTGCTATTTTGGGGATGACCACAATTTGCGCCACCTTTAATTCCGTACCAAAAATTGGACGTTCCTCTTTAGGGATATCATTAAAATACAGTCTTACCTCTTCTGGTGTAACCTCAATATCCTTCACTATTTTTTCCCTCATCCGTTCGGCAAGCTTTTGTTCTTTGTTTACGGCAACCATCTCTTCACGCAAACTTTGCTCATCTTCCTTATTGTAAAACTTAAGCATTCGTGGCAAACTACCGCCCAATTGCTCCAAGATATATTCAAATTGCTGATCTACCATAGAACGGATTTCCAAATCGTTAACCACAATACTATCCTGAATGGCGTGGTGGGCATAAAGCTTATCTTCCAACAATTTCCCAAACAACTGGCAACGCGATGGCATATCCGATTTAGAAACACCCGAAGCTTCAAGCTGTGCAAATTGTTTATCAACATCAGAATCCAAAACAACATAATCGCCAACAACAGCAACGACACCGTCAATTTTAATTCGTTTTTGGGTGGACGACGTATCCTTTACAATTTTTTGTTCTACAATTTCATCTTCAATGATTTCTTGTGCAAAACTAAAGGTGTAAGATAAAAGGACAACTAATGTTAAGACGAACTTGAGTTTAGTTGTAAATTTCAAATTGATTGTTTTTGATGGCATCTTTTGTGATATCTTTTTCAAATTGCTTGATGAGTTCTAATTTTCTACGATTTACTACGATTTGATTGACGGTAGGCCTCACATATTCTAATGGTGCATAATCATTATGGTTCAGGACCTCATTAATTTGGATCAAATATAGGTCTAATGAATCTTTGAGTTGTATAAAATTAGATTTTTTTAACAGTTCTTTTTTGTTATCGGCATTTAACACCGAAATTTTATCAATTACTTGGGATGCTTTTACCCAAATAGAATCGTTTAAGGAGTACGATTTGAACTGTATGGCTATGGAGTCGAGGAACCTTTTGTCATTGGCATCAAAACGTTTAAACCGCTTTTCAACATCCTCCTTATTTAATGCATTTTGAGATATGTTGATATACCTCAGCCTTATTAATTCTTCATTAAGCTTAAAGGATTCCTTATTGCTTTCGTACACTTTTTTTGCTTCAGATGTGGAAACGGCCGTATCGATATTTTTTTTCACCAAGGCTTCGACATAAGCATTAGTAAACAGATCATTGCGATATTGATTGACCAATTTATTAAATTCCTCTTGCTCTTTTTCGGGCAAGTTTAATTTGGCACCATCTACCAACAACAACTGTGTTGCCCAACGCGTAATATAACCATTGACCAAAAGCGTGCTGTCTTCAACCGAAGTGCCCTCTAAAACCAAACCCTCCACATCTTCTTTATAAAGAAAAGATTCTCCCACTCTGGCTATTGGCGTACGCGTCTCTGTAGGCTTAAAAAAATTGCACGACACTAACAAGCTACAGCCTATTAGTATATAAGCCGCTTGCTTAATCAACTTTATTTTGTTCTTCAATTTGCGTTTTTACTTTTTGTAAAACATCAGTGTTTATTTTGACCTCATAGCGTTCATTTAGAAGTTTTAACCACTCGGCTTCCAATACATTTTGATAGTCGCTGATTATTTTACCTTTGGCCTCGTCAAAAGTTTTGTTGGTTTTGGGCAATAAAGCTTTGACTTTTACAAGATGGTAAGCACCGTTGTAACGATAAATTTTAGAAAAACCTGTTCTAACTACACCTTCATTTGGTAAACTTGGATCGTTTGAAGTCATAATTTTTTCGGTAAACATCACTTTTTGCTCCTTATCGGTATTTAACTCCTTACTGATTTCTTTGGCCGATTTTCCTCTTCTTAAAAGTCGGGCTACAGCTTTCATATCATTTTCATTTGCAGAAGTTGCCATTTCGACATCCACTCTATCGTCCCAAAAATAATTATCTTTATGTTTACTATAATATTTCTGTAATCCCAAACTATCAGAAGCCGCGGCATTCCATACTTCCTTTTCCATCAGGTCAAATAACAACAGACCGTCTCGATATTCTTTTAAAACATGTGCATAATCCTCATTTTCAAACTCTAAATTATCCTCATGATATTTTAAAATCGCTGCTTTTTCAAAATCTTTATATTCTTTTTCAACAACCGCTTTAAAAGGCAATTTCTGATTTATATAAGCATGCTGGGCGCTCAACAACCGTTGTCCAAAATCATTATAATGTATGGTATCTTTTTGAATGGTCAATAAAATATGATCGGCCGTAAAGTTTTTAGGCAATTTCCAAGTGCCCGCAAAAAAATCAGCATTCAAAATAGATTCAAAATAGCCTAGGGCTGTGGCATTTGTTGCAATACTATAATTGGATTTTAACTTGTTGATCAATGCGTCGTCGATAAGTTTTGATCGAGAATCACGTCCAATTTGATTTTCGATATCAAATTTAACCTCATCAAACGGAAGCCTTTCTTTTTTGTTCAGCAATTTGACAATATGCCAGCCAAACTCACTTTGAACCGGTTTGGAATAATCGCCAACATTCTTCAACTCAAAAGCTGCATTCTCAAATTCGGGTGCATTTAATTGGCCGTAAGTGAAAGGTGATAATTGGCCGCCATTATCTGATGTGCTTTTGTCATCAGAATATTGTTTGGCCAAGGCCTCAAAGCTTTCGCCTTGTTTAATTCGTTTATAAACTTCGATGATCCGTTTTTCAGGATCCGGAATGCTATCTGCATTTTTATTAGATATCATTATATGTGCTACGGTAACCTCGCCCAATGACGGTCGTTTGTCTTCAACATTAACAATATGATAGCCAAAACGTGTGCGAAATGGTTTTGAAACACTCCCAACAGGCGTGTTGAATGCGGCGTTCTCAAATTCATAAACCATTTTAAAAGCTGAAAAGTAACCAAGATTTTCAGCAAAAATGGTTCTTCCATCATGAACACTATCTTTAACGGCATCAAAACCTTCTTTGATTACTCGATCGCGCAGTTTCATGAGTTGCTGATACACTTTTAAGGTATCGGTTTCATTTTCTTCCAAGCGAATTAAAATATGAGAGGCTTTCACCTCGTAACCCATTCTATCATAAGCTTCCTTAACCAAAACATCGGTTACTTTTGATTGGGTAACAAAACTTTTTACCAATTGGTTTTTATAGGAAGAAAACTCCTTTATATATTTAGGTTCTTTATCGAGTTCCAAACGCTTGGCTTCTTCTATTTTTAATTGATAATTGACAAACAATTTAAGATAGCTATCAATATCCTTTTGGCTTTCATCTTTAACCAAGTCCAAATTTTTGTTGTAAACCCTGATAAACTCATCCGCCAAAATTGGATTTTCATCAACCGTCAGCAACACCTCTTTAGAAATTTCTTGTGCATTGGCAACGGCAGTGAACCAGAGTATTAATAATCCAATATATAATTTCATTCTGCTATATTTGATGTTTTTATGGTAAGGAAAAATCTTACCAAAATAATTTAAAGAAAATCCTTCTCTTTTAGTTAAAAACCGATTGTCGATTTAGTGCAAAAATAATATAATTAGCGCATTATACAAGTTGCTTTTTTTTAACGATTCTCTTTTATATTTAGTATGTTAAGCTGTTCTTATTAATTGGCAATCCTAATATTAAGATTCTAATTGTCGAATAAATTAGTACGCTCTTTATGCAAACAACAACTCAACAGATTTATTAAACCTTTGACCTCCATCAACATTCAGTTTTATTTAAACCATGTATCTTTGCAAAATTAAATTTCATATCATCCCTCACAATGAAATACCAACTGGATATTCTAATAAAAGCCCCATTAAAGACCTGTATTGAAAAATTTGATACCACTGAAAACCTGAAACATTGGCAACGTGGATTTGTTTCTGCAGAGCATATTTCAGGAACGCCCAGAGCATTTGGATCAAAAATGAAAATGCACTTTAAGATAGGCAGTCGTCGTATTCCGCTTATCGAAACCATTACTTACAAAAACCTGCCCAATGCCGTTCATGGCATCTACACAACGAAAGGTTTGGACAATATTCAGGAAAACTATTTTGAAGCGACTACTGACAACTGCACCAAATGGATCAGTGTCAATGAGTTTGTGCCTTTAAATTTTAAAATGCTGCTTTTGGTTTTTCTGATGCCAAAAACATTTAAGAAGCAGACCTTATTATATATGAAAGATTATAAGAACTTTGTTGAAAAAGGAATTTCTGTTAGCCATGCGTAAACTAAAATTGATATGGGATTTTAAAGGTCCCGAAGGCATAAAAATCGCTGAACACCATGCCCTACATCTGAACGAATTTATTGAAGAAAAAAAATATGATGATGTCCATTCTGGATTTGAGGCCTTAAATGAATTTCATGCCATTGCTTATATTGTAGTACCTGAAGATGAGATGAAAGTTTTTAGGGATGCTTTAAAACCACATCGCGGACAAGTTTATGCTGAATAAAAAAAGTCCCATTAAAAAATGGGACTTCTTGATTATATCCTAGGTTCGCTTGCAACCAATACATTTTTATTTAACATCCATCAACTCCACATCAAACACCAAAATAGCATTTGGAGGAATCACACCGCCTGCGCCGCGTGAACCGTAACCCAAATCACTCGGAATGACCAAACGGGCCTTATCCCCAACCTTCAATAAACTAATGCCTTCATCCCATCCAGAAATAACCTGACCTACGCCCACTTGAAACTCTAAAGGTTCCTTGCGCTTGTATGACGAATCGAACACAGTGCCATCAGCCAGTTGGCCTTTGTAATGCACAGCAACGGTCTTTCCTTTTTCGGCTGCTTTTCCGTTCCCTTTATTAATAATTTTATAGCGCAATCCACTTGGTGTTTGTTCAAAACCTGCTGCTAATTCATTAAGTTCCGCTTCTCTTGCTTTACGTTCTTCAGCAATACGCTTTTCTCTTGACCCTTCAAAGGTTCTAAACGCTTCAACGGCATTAAAACTGGTAGCTTCAGCTCCAACTCTAACAATTTCCAACTTTTCAATCGCATCACCTTGAACGATAGCATCTACAACATCCTGCCCTTCAACGACATTACCAAAAACAGTATGCTTATCATCCAACCATGGTGTTGCCACATGAGTAATAAAAAACTGACTTCCGTTGGATCCCGGTCCTGAATTGGCCATTGACAATACTCCTGGAGCATCATGACGGAGATCTTTATGAAATTCGTCGTCAAATTTATATCCTGGATCTCCGGTTCCTGTACCTTGTGGACATCCGCCTTGAATCATGAAATCAGGAATCACACGATGAAATTTTAAACCATCATAATAAGGTGTGCCTTGTGGTTTTGCTGAATTTTCTAAATTCCCTTCCGCCAATGCCACAAAATTACCAACCGTTCCCGGTGTTATTTTGTATTCTAAATTAACCAAAATCTCACCCTTATTGGTGATGAATTTTGCATATAAACCGTCTTGCATTATCTTTTATTTTAATTTGAAGCTGCAAATATACGAATTGCACTCGAAAAATGATTTAAGATTAGCCAATTCGATTGGTTGGAAAAAACAGCTCAACTTTTCGCATACGAACATGACGTAGATTTTAATCTACTAAATATTAGAATTCTTAAATCAGAAAATTCAAACTAAATTAATGATGGCTTTTAAAAGCAATTCAGAATATGTCATACCTTTAAAAAACCATATTATTTGGCAATTGCATTATTTCAAGAACACATCCAAAAGAAAATAATAATGGCATTCAAGGTTTAAAGTTTCAAAATGGATAAACCTAAGAAGCTTATTTCAAAATATTATTTTGAATGATAGAGCGTTTAACCTTAACATATTTAATGGTTAGATATAAAAAATGCAAGGAATGATTTTGCTATTCTATAAATAGCAGTTAAATTTGCATATAGTTTATAATCAATCTAAATTAACATTAAGATGAAAAAAATAGTCTTTGTATTATTAGTTGCGCTTGCATTTAGCTGTGGCGATAACAAAAAAGAGCAAAAAGTTGAAACCAAAACTGAAACCAAAGCTGATAAACCAGCGTTTCCAACTTCAACCGCTGAGGCCAAAGATGGCGTCATTGTCATAGAAGGTAATGATCAAATGAAATTCAATAAAACCGAAATCCGTGTTAAAGCCGGTGAAAAAATCACACTTACTTTAAAGCATGTCGGTAAAATGGAAAAAGCAGTTATGGGTCACAATTGGGCATTGCTTGCTGCTGGTGCTGATGTGGCTACAATTGGTAATGCTGCTGCTATGGAGGCAGAAAACGACTACATTCCTGCAGAATATGCCGATCAGATTCTTGTTCACACTAAGATGATTGGCGGTGGTGAATCTGATACTATAGAATTTGAAGCTCCTACTGAGCCTGGCACCTATACCTTTATGTGTACGTTCCCTGGACATTATGCTTTGATGCAAGGTAAATTTATTGTAGAATAATTACGATAAATCATTAAAAAACACAAAAGCTGCAATTTAACATTACAGCTTTTTTTTTGTATATCATCAGGTATAAAAACAGATTTACATTACAATTATTGATGTTATTATTTTTTAATAATTCGCTAAATTTATTTTACTCATCTTCACCATAGATAAGTTCCATAAAATCAGCTTTAGGTAGGTCGCCAAAATAATCTTTGACCTCAATATCTTCCAGTAAAACAGAAATGTCTTCCAATTCGTAGCGTGCACCAATCAAAAGATTTTCAAGTTGCTCTATGGGTTCTTTTCCAAAGAAATCGCCATAAATCTTAAAATCGACAATATGTCCCTTTTCTACAAAAATCCTTAAATCAATTTCCCCGATAGCAAAGCGCTTGTTTCGCTGAATATTAAATTTTGGCGATCGGCCATAGTTCCAATCCCAAGTATCGTATTTCTCCTCTTTTAATTGATGTACAGCCTTCCATTCTTCAGACGTAAGACGATAATTTTCAAAGGGCTCACTTTCTTCATAAAGACCTTCGAGCAATAATTTCCGAAATTCGGCAATAGAAAGTGGCGCTTTCAAAAACTCAGAAATATTAGCCACACGGCTACGTACCGATTTATGGCCTTTAGATTGAATCTTGCTCATTTTCACATTAAGTGCATTGGCAACTTCGCCCAAGTTGGTATCATAAAGTAAGGTACCGTGACTCACCATCCGCTTGCCGGTAGAAAACTGCGCTGTTCCAGAAATCTTCTTGTCACTTACTTCAATATCGTTCCTTCCCTTTAACTCCGCATCCAAACCCAGTTGGTTCAAAACCTTGATCACTGGAGCCGTAAATTTTTTGAAATTACTCAAACTTTTTACATCGTGATTGGTAATAAAACTAAAATTAAGATTTCCAAAGTCGTGATAAACCGCACCACCGCCAGAAATACGTCTTACAACATGTATATTATTGTCTTCGATATAATTTTGGTTAATTTCCTCCAGTGTATTCTGATTACGCCCTATAATAATGGAAGGTTCATTGATATAAAATAGCAAATAATCATGGGCTGCACTAAAATTTCGCAAGGCATATTCCTCCAGAGCCAAGTTAAGCCTGGGATCGGTATGGTGTTCGTTTTCAATAAAAATCATCGTAAGCTTGTTTCTCACAAAGATAAATAATTGTGACATGACTAGCTCTAGTTAAATTGAATAAGATTGAAAACTAAGGATCAAAAAATATCCTATAAATGAATAGTTTCATAAAAGAGACCTTTAGATTTTTGTCGATAATTGTTCAAAACTGGCACAACACTTTATTCCATTTACAAGCTTTAAATTTTTTAAAATTGATGTTTTGGTAATTCTATTTTATAGGTTAGTTTTACCAAAATTAAATACATGAAGACTTTTTTTTCAAAGCTAAAAGGAGCTTTTGGCGACAAATCAATCGCAAAACCAC
>NZ_DATJCY010000322.1:0-3656 GCF_035577925.1 Gelidibacter sp.
GTGTCAAACGTGAAGACAAAGAAGAATACTACAGACAAGAACTTGCACCAGAAGATGAAATAAAAAGCAAAAATGTGGAGTAAGTTTATAACATTCTTAAAAGGGTTGTGGAATGTAATAAAGTCAATGGGTAATTTGAAAGGTGTTTTGGCGTTATTGATAACTTGGTTAATAATAAGTGGTAGTGGTTTGATAGGTTTAGGAATAGTATTAGCAATACCACGATTAGCAATTATAGGAACGACGATATATGGTTTTTGGTTATTGCCGTTCACACCTTTAATACCGATAAACATAGGTATAGCGATGTTAGTCCAGAAATATGTTTTTAGGGACAAGAATGTGAGCTGGGAAAACATTAAGAAGCAATTTGCGAAAGTAAGAGAGAAAGAAAAAGAAAAGGAGGACGCTAAATGAAATGAGAAAATTATGGAGGAGCGTTAAAGGAACGGTTAAAGAATTGATTATGACACCAATAGGAATTATAAGTATAATTTTATCATTTTTGTTATTGAGCGGAACGCCTTTAATAATTTTAGGTTTAGCATTAAAAAATGCGTGGGTGTATGGAATAGGTAGTGCTATATTTATATTTTATTTAGCACCGAATGGAGTTGCGATATTTGGTTTTATAATTTTAGCACCATTGATAAATAAAGGTTTAAGATTATTATTTAGATATCGTAAAGATATGTATAATATTAGTAAATTAAGTAAATATATAAAGATTACTACTACTAATACTAACAATAAATAATAACAAAGGAGGAGTGAATTAAATGTTAGTCAATTTTGACGTGCCTAATAAATTAAAAAAAGGCGATATGCTAATTTATACGGGCAAGAAATTTGAGGCTATTTGTATCGATGATATAACAGCCAAACTAAATGAGGATATAAAAGCAATACAGCACAGTAATATCCTATTATCGCAGGAGGTTAAAAAATATAAAAATGCCAATGACTTATTTATGGCTACGATAAAAGACAAATTAACCTTAATTATTTATGAAATTTTAGAGGAGGTAGCAAAAAAATGATTAGAAAAATATACTTAATATCTACATATTCGTTTATGGCGATTTCCGCCCTATTTGCGCTCTACTTGGTATTACCTGCCGAGATACAAGAACAAGTGCCACTAATAACGAAATTTATGGCAATTACAGGGTCTGTATCATTTGGAACTTTTACAGGCGTTCTTATGTGGGTGCATAATATGATTGGCAAATTAAATAAAGCGAATTTAGAGCAACACGCTAATAATGACAATAAAATAAAATTGCTTGAAGATGAAAATAAAATCCAAAGCGAAAAATTAGATAATGTTATTAAATTGCTGACTTTATTAGTTGAAAGCAAAGCTGATAATCCTTTTACTAAAAGCGATATAAAAAATAAAATTAAGGATGTATTAAGTGATGAGTAGATTATATAAATTATTAGTATTTTTAACTTTTTTAATCCCTACAGGCGCATATACACTCATTAACGCTATTATGGTTAAACCTGATTATGACTTGTATGTTGAGGTTGAAAATCCTGAAAATGTAAGAGCTGTAAAACATATGGAAGGATTTAAAATATATGTGATTGACGGTATTGCCATTGACGGGGTATTACATCAAGACGATAATTACGGTTGGGCTTTTACAGGCGATGAAAATTCAGTTATTAAAATTAATAAAGACTATTATCAGTATGTTGATAATAAATTAGAAAAACAAACTATTAAATTATTAAAAGAAAAACAGGGCAAGACGATCCCGTTATCGCTTTTAGCAATTATTATCGGTGGCGTGATAATTGGGTTAATTGTGTATAGAAAAGCAACTAAAAATAATAATAAACACTGGCGTGTAAGTGTGCTAGTATCATTATTAGTAGGCACAGGCTTATTATTCGTCTTAGATCTATTTATTAGTAATATATTTTATGTGTTTTTAACAGCCACTATTAGCTGGGTAGTCTATATGGTAGAACATTATTTTCACAATAATAAAATTATCTTACAGGAGTTGCAGGCAAGAAATAAAGGTGGTAATTAATTATGCAAATATTTGAGAAAATCTATAAAAACATACATTGGCTAATACTGTCAGTTAGTTTGGTCGCATATTTATTTTTAAAGACGCTTCAAGCTGATGGCAATATACAATTACTTTTAAAAGACTGGAGAACTTATATAGATAGTATATTTAGTGTTTATATTACATTTATAACTATTAGTATTGGTGGCGATAAAGGGTTAGCAGACGGGCTAGAAAGCGATTTATTTAAAAAAGCAAACGAAGCTAACAACGAGATAATAAAACCCGCTAAAAACCAAATAAAAGAATTAATAAAATATGTGGACGAGACTAATAGGAGTGAGAAAGAATTAGTCCAAACTGAGTTTTTAGGTGCGTTGGGTAAAAATTATGAGGAACTGACACGCCGAGAACGCAGGAAATACCATAAATTAAAATATATTAAATATAGTATTAACGGATTTACTTTGCCTGTTTATGTTGAATTTAATAATAAAAATAACGTAGTAGATACCAACGTAGCCTATAACCACACTTTAGGCAAATCGCAAAAAATGTTATTTAAGACAATACAGGCAGTAATAGTTTCTACGGTTGTGGTAGGAGTTAAATTTGCATTTGAGAATTTAGGGGACGCATTTTTTAGTCTCTTAGTAATAGGCGCAGGTGCTATGGTCAGTATGTTATTTGCATTATATAGACCATACATTTATTTGACTAAAAAAGTTCCAGCAAAAGTAGATGTAAAACAGACAATTTGGGATGGTTTTTTAGCAAGTAAAAAATAATTAAATGCAGGGTTTGCATAGTTTACCCTCGTTTTACTTAAAGTTTTTATACTTTTTTTACTATACAAGAAATAAGAAAACGGCTAAAACCCTGCAAACCATGCATATTAGAAAATTAAGCAACGTTCAAGCAACGTTGTTTTTTTATTAAATAAATTAAAAAAGTATTTTAATAATGGCTTAGGTGTGCCAAATAAAAAAATTAAAAAAGTTGCAATATCGTTTTTAATATGTTATAATATAAGTGAGATAAGAAAAGGAGATATTAATGATGATTAGAAAATATTTACAGAACCATATTATTTGGTTAAAAGATGAAATAAATGATATTAAATCACAAGTTGTAATTGATGCTGATGATTTAAAAACTATTGCTGAAATTGAAGCTGATATAAAAGAACTTAAAAAAAGTGATAGAGAATATGATCGTATATATTTAAATAACGATATAACTATTTATACTCTTAAAAAGGTTTTAAAAAATAGTTATCATAATTATGATCAATACGCTGTTGATGAACAACCTTTTGAAAATTTAGATAATGGTTTCATTACACCAGAACTATTAGAAGCTATCATAAATATTGAATTCAAAGAAAATAGCAACGGGGGTTTTAAAAAATCAATGACAACTAAATTTGGATCAAGATCAAAAATAAGATATATCCGTGGATTATTAGTGAAAATATTAGATGAATATAAGGAGAAATTAAAATGAGAAAAAAAGTTATTTATTTAGAAGCAGCAATTAAGGGCAATTATAAACATATTGCAGACATTGAAGAAGAATTATTTATTAGTTTTTGGGAATTGATGGAAGCAGTCAATCATCATTTTG
>NZ_DATJCY010000323.1:0-6554 GCF_035577925.1 Gelidibacter sp.
TGTTTGTTATCAATAAAGTCCACCAACATAGGGCGGAATAATTCGGGTAGTTTTTCTGGATTTTTTCCCAACATATTTGCAAGCTTTTCTACGACAAATATACAAATACCTGTAATGAAAAACAAGCTTAATAACGGTTAACACACTGGATTATAGATTATTAAGCCACCTTAAGGAGTAACTAATTAGTTTTTTTTCACTTCTAACTGTTTACGGACAGAATGGATTGAATAATGGAAATTTATTTCTACTTCAAAAGGACGAGAATACGATTTCAATAAACACCTTTGCAAATGACAAGATTAACGAAATAAGATCTTTCTCAATTTCCAAAAAATCAATTTATACTACTGATCAAAAAGAAAGGATTGCAATTCTCGATACTGCTAAAAATGATGTGACCATATTTGACGTTAATTCGTCAAAACAAATCAAACTTTCCATTCCATTTAAAATCAAACCAAAGACTGTTTTGCTAAATAATGACAACCTTTTTATTGGCGGAGAAATGGGCGAAGAAATACTTATTCAATATCATTTGCTCAATGAAAAATGGTATCAGCTTGAAATTCCAAAAGAAGTCGTGTTTTTCGGAAAAGCTATTGACGACCTAGTTATAAAAGAAGGTTTGCTTATTGCAATTGACAATATTGTAATGCCAAAATATATTTTATATTACCTCTTAAACTCTCAAGACAAAATCGAAATATCGCATTTCAAAGAACTAAAATCAAACGGAGCTTATGAAAGTATTCGTCAAGGAAGAATAACGCAAAAATATTTTGGGCTAATATCTGGAACTTATAGTGGCTATGTAGGTGCAACAGAGCATATAACCATATATGATAATATTGATTTAAAAAAAAGCTTTACAATCTCATCGAACCAAAAAAAGAAAGACCATCACACTTTTAATGACTTTTTGATTGTGAAGGACAAAATCATTATTGCAAGTAAAGAAAAGGGACTCGGAACTTTTAAAATAATAAAATCTTACTTCAAAGATTCAGATGAATACGGCACTGAAGAATTCAATGCAAAACTAAGTGCGTCAAAAATCAATTATACTCCCTTTAAAAACAGAACAATTATTAAATTGACCATTATACCAAACACAGAAAAGATAATTGTGACAATAAAGGATAAAAAGGGAATAATTAAGCACGAAATAATTGAAATATAATGGGCATTACCAAATTGAAAATCTATTAGATGCATTTGCTTTATATGCAAGTTTCCTGAAATTTAAAAAATGAGAATCACCAAACTTATATTTCTGTTTATAACTACTACAGGCTTTGGACAGTCGTAGTTGCTTTTTTTATAATATCATTTTAATTTATTTGAGCACTAATTTATTCATAAGTCAAATACGCTGAAACCAGCCAGTGGTTCAGTTTATCCCCCTCAACAGGTGTTGCCGGTATTTTAATTTTGATGGAGTGATTACCAGCTTTCAGATTTCCTAAATCGACTACCATCGGCTCCACAGATGATCCTGGACACCAATTGGAACGTGATAAATCGGATGACGCAATGCGTTCTTCAATCTCCTTGATTTCGTAGGATTTCGTTTCCGGTGAAATATAAGATGCCGAATCTTTTTTGATCCATACGCCCGATGTTGGATTGAAACGTCTAAAAGATGCGCAATCATCACGCCACGGAACGGTATCCAAGACCAGTTGATTATCAAAATACACACTGTTTTTTATTTTGATAAACTCATCGCCACCACTATGCCCGCCATGTCCTGTAGTGATATAGTGTAATTTTACGTTTTTGGCATCTTTTTTCAACTGAACAGTTTTCACCAAATCGTTGTGTGCAAAATTATCAGGAATTTGTTGGCCGCCCACATAAGGAATCGTATTTACTAAAGGCAAAACGGTTACTTTTTGCTGTTTCCTGTTGGAATAGGTCAATTCCAGATCAAATTCATAACCTTCTTCGGTCCAAGAATCGATCCAAACACCTACATAAAAAGTACCGGTAACCAAACTCACCAAATCGGTAATATCGTGTTCCCAAACCACTTGTTTTTCCCAACTTGGGATATACACCGGTTTTCGGTATTTCACTTTATTGTCGCTGTAATACCCAACACCAAAAGGTGTCATAAAACGCATCAGCTCCACAACAGGATTGTAGTTTTCAGCAGTAACAACACCAGGATATTTACTATCAACATAAGAATCTGTCGGGAATTTCCCGTTGGTTTCGGCAATGGAAAGTATGGACAGTTTTTCTGGGTTGGAGACCACAAAACAGGATCCTGATTTATCCCAACGATCGCCATTGGAACGCACGGTCAGCTTTATTTTGACATCCGTACCATAAGGAAAAATCGGAACAGTTACTTTTTTATAAACCACGCGCCCATCCATCAAACTGACGGCTTCAGGGTCTGCTCCTTTTTTGCCATTAAAGTTTATGGGTTGTTGTTTAAAAATCGAATAATTTATTGGTGTCTGTGCATGTGTTGAAAATGTTCCAACAAATAGGCATGCAATGAGGAAGATTTGGTATTTCATTTTGATGTTTTTTGGTGACCTGCAAGGTTTAGAGACCTACAAGGTTTTGAAAACCTTGCAGGTCTTATAATTTCAATTCTACAATTACGGGCAAATGGTCTGACGGATATTTGCAATCTTTTGAATCGCTTAACACGGCATATTTTAATACTTCAACTTGGTTTTTACTGGTGAAAATATAATCAATCCGATCTAAAACAGGCTTGTTAAATTCAAACGCATTAAATGTTCCCGATGGGCCAAAAGGTTTTGCCAAACTTGCCTTTTTGCTATCGTTTAAAACTTCGGACAGCAATTGGATCGGTTCGGTCTCAGGCGTTAGATTAAAATCGCCCATAACAATTACGGGCAGATTATTGGTATTGAATTCGGCGATCTTTTCAAGAATTAATATAGCACTTTTTACTCTTGCCACATCACCAATATGATCAAAATGGGTATTAAAAACCCAGAATCGTGCCTTGTTGGTTTTGTTTTCAAAAAGTCCGTAGGTACAAATCCGTTCCATCGCGGCATCCCATCCAACTGAAATTTGATCGGGTGTTTCGGATAACCAAAACGTCCCTCCTTTTAAAACTTTGAGCTTTTGTTTGTTATAGAATAATGCGCTGAATTCGCCTTTGGTTTTTCCATCATCACGTCCAACGCCAAGATACCCATAATCGACAAAAACGCTATCCAAATACTGTACTTGATGATACAAACCTTCTTGAATACCAAAAATATCAGGCGCATTATACGCAATCTGATCGCTCAAAAACGCCTTCCGTTTTGACCAAGTATTTTCGCCATCGCCGGGATTGTCATACCTAATATTATAGGTCATCATTTTATAGGAATCAGTTTGACTTATAGCAGATATACCCACAAATAATAAAAGCAAAACGGTTATTTTTTTCATGCTATTCATAATTTTAGGGTTTTTGTCATGATTTTTGAAACAAAAATACACGCCAAAAACTAATTCTCACATTCTTTTGACCAACGGATTTCATCCGTTGTTATAAATATGTCCCTCCTGTCGAAGTTTTTTGTTTCTAAAAGTTAAATGCGTTCACACCACTTGTAGCGGAGCTAATATCCTGCTTCAATACAACTACTCTTTTAAATTAAACTGGATCTTTTTTGCATTCGTTAGTGCTTCATGACTTATAAAAAACGAGTTGGTTGTTTTGCCATCAATAGTATAAGATTCTAATCTGCCTGTTCCGTTTTTCTCGATAACCAACGTATCGTTTTTATAATATTTTGGATCTAAATGAATGGTCACTTTATCAAATCGCGGTGTGGTGATCGTATAAAAAGGATCGGCTGGCGATACCGGATAAATGCCCATCATACTATAAATTAACCAAGCCGACATGGTTCCTGTATCATCATTACCAGGTAATCCGGCAGGTTTATTGGTAAAATATTCATTTATTAATTGGGTAACGCGCTCTTGTGTTTTCCATTCAAAACCCGATGCGTAATTATACAAATACGGATAAGCAATATCGGGTTCATTGGCCATATCAAATTGCTTGTTATCAAAAACCTCATCCAATTTGTCAACGTATTTTTTCTTTCCGCCCATGAGCTTCATTAAAGCTTTGGTATCGTGCGTGACCATAAACGTATATTGCCACGAATTGCCTTCAATAAACCCAAGATTGGTTTCAAAATTAGCTCCGGTATTTGGATTAAATGGCGTGTACCAAGAGCCGTCATCATTTTTTGGGCGCAACAAATTAAATTGCTTATCGAACAATTTTCTATAGGACACAGAGCGTTCGGAAAACAGTTTATAATCTTCTTTTTTGCCTAAAACTTTAGCCAATTGCGCAATGGCAAAATCGGTGATATTATATTCTTGTGTGGTTGAAACCGATCCGCTATTGGTTGTTTTTGTGGTTAAATAACCTTTTCCGATATAATCTTTTATGCCCGGTCGCAACGGATTATCATCCAATTGCGTAGCACTTTTTCGCATGGCTTCATAGGCTTTTTCAATGTCAAAATCCCGAATACCCCTCAGATACGTGTCTGTTAAAATAATTCCGGCAGGATCGCCAACCATCGTCGTGGTTTCTGTAGCGTTGAGTTCCCATTTTGGCAACCAACCACTTTCGTCATAAATATGGAGCATGCTTTTCACCATATCCGATTGCTGTTTTGGATAAACCAAGGTCATTAATTGGTGCAAATTCCGATAGGTATCCCATAGCGCAAAAACTGTAAATCGTGTGTTCTTGCCCGCATTGACGGTTTCGCGTTTCCCCATCGTTGGATAATCGCCATTAAAATCATTCAATATATTTGGATGAATCAAAGTGTGGTACAACGCCGTATAAAAAATAGTTTTGTCATCTTTTGTGCCGCCTTCCACTTCTATTTTAGACAATAAATCGTTCCAATGTGCTGATGTGTTTTTATAAATAGCATCAAAATTCAAGTTTTGAGTTTCTTTTTCTAAATTTTCCCTGGCATTTTCAATACTGACGTAACTCACGCCAATTTTCACCTCAACTTGTGTTGGTTTGTCAAAATTATAGGTGAAATAACTTCCAATACTATCGCCAATAACTTCTTTTCGATAGTTTTTATACAAACGCGTTTTTCCGTTATAACCCATCCATTGTGCTTCTAACCCATCATATTCACGTGTTTTTTTCCAAACGCCAAAATCATCGGCAGGCTTACTGAATTTCGCTACAAAATAAACAGGATAGGATTCTTCAGGTTTATAATAACAAAACGAACCTACATTGCGCATACCTTCAATTTCGGTTGGCGATACTATTTTTATGACCGCACCTTCTTCATTGGTCAATCCCACACCAAGATTGATGAGGATATTGGATTTTCCTACTGGAAATGAGTATCTGCTCACACCAGTTCTGCTTGTGGCCGTCATTTCGGCTTTCACATTATATTTTGACAGTTGCGTGCTGTAATATCCTGGTTTTGCCAACTCGTCGGTATAAGTTGTGCCATATTTTAAATGATCGGTTTCAAGATCGCCAGTGGTTGGCATGGTAAGGATAACGCCCAATTCAGGACAACCAACACCACTTAAGTTGACATGGCTAAAACCCGTTAAAAACGTATTTTCATGCACATACGGATTGGACAACCACTGGCTGTCCTTCTCTAACGTATTTTGTGATCCCGACACATTAAATGGCGACACGCTGACCATTCCTCTTGGCGATACAGCTCCAGGATATGTAGCACCATAATTGGACGTGCCAATAAACGGATTTACATAATCAACCGGTTGTTGGGCAACAACTTTAATCGTGCCACAAAAAACCAAGAGTATTGTTAATAATCTGATGTTTTTCATTTTTTAAGTTTGTTATTTTCTGTGCTTAATGAATACGGCACATTCTCATCGGAAGCACCCCAGTTTTTGTTTGGCTTAGATCCCATATTAAATTCTAAAATCCCGCCATTTTGAAGATCATCAAAATTTAAAAACGTGTTGTTGTATGGTTTTCCGTTCAATGTTGCACTTTGGATATAAACATTTTTTTCCGAATTATTTTTTGAAGAAATTTCAAAGACCTTTCCATTTTCCAATTGTAAAGTTGCCTTTTTAAACAATGGACTTCCAATCACATATTCATCAACACCGCCTGGCGTTACCGGATAAAACCCTAAAGCACTGAACACATACCACGCCGAGGTTTGTCCGTTATCTTCATCGCCGCAATAACCATCTGGCGTAGCCGCATAAAGTTTCTTCATTACATTTCTAACTTTCTCTTGTGCTTTATACGGTTGATTGGCATAATTATACAAATAAATCATGTGTTGAATTGGCTGATTGCCATGTGCATAATTCCCCATATTGACAATTTGCATTTCACGGATTTCATGAATTGTAAAACCATAATACGAATGGTCAAATTTTGGTGGCATTTCAAAAACCTCATCCAATTTGGCTACAAATTGTGTTTTTCCACCCATCAAATCGATCAACCCTTGAATGTCATGAAAAACCGACCAGGTATAATGTAAACTGTTGCCTTCGGT
>NZ_DATJCY010000324.1:0-11876 GCF_035577925.1 Gelidibacter sp.
TCAGACGCAACCGAATAATTCTAAAGATACCTAAGTTGCCCACCGATTTTAACGATGTATGAATTACTCTTTTATAATTATCGGAGCTAACAGCCAGCAGTCTGGAGTTATTTTACAATGTATGGAAAATTTCCGATATTATTCATGCTCAGGCCATTTTGATAATGAGGCAGCAACTTTTGAAAAACTCATAAAATTTAAGCCGCATTTGGTTTTTGTGGATGTAGATTCATTTACTAATAATACAGCATTTTCTTTTGAAACTATCAACGAATTACACCAGTATATGGATCGAATGCCATATTTTGTCGCCATATCAACTACTTCACAATTTGCTTTCCAAGCTATACAATCGGGTTTTTCCGATTATCTTTTAACACCCCTTGATTGGCATCGGTTAGGAAAATGTCTTTTCAAAATCGAAAAGCGAATCCCTAAAGCAACGGACAATAAGATTTGTATAAAGTCTTTTAGCGATTATAGATTTGTCGATTTGCAAGACATTATCTATCTCAAGGCCGATAATAATAGTGTTGATTTTAAATTGCAAAACGGAAAAACGATTACGGCTTTTAAAACACTTAAGCATTTTGAACAGGAGTTGCCGTTCTTTTTTATGAGAATCCACAAAAGTTATATTGTAAATAGCCATTACGTGTCTCGGATCCATCTGAGCAAATCACGATGCTATCTAAATTATAATGAAGTTTTACCCTTCTCGGCTTCATATAGAGCTCAAATAGACGATATCATTAAGAGATTAGAGCTATAACTTTTGAGTGCAAAAAATAAAGAGTTTTGGAGTTTTCATAATTTAGAATTGCAAATCAACCATTTCACACTTCAAACCTTAGTGTTTACCATCACGCCAGTACAACTTACCTTTTAAACTCAAAATCAATCTCTTATATCGTTTTTTGCCTGTTTCTTTGCCTTGGTTATTAACCTAAAATAATAGAAGCTTCTACATAAACACATCTGGTAAAATGAGGGAAAACACATTTAGCATGGGTTTCATTTTAACAGGTTCGGAACAGCTAACTCCCAGCTTTTCCATTGAGAATTTTTAACCTAATTAATTTTAAATTTTATGAAAAAGCTATGTACTGCTATGGCATCATTATGCCTTATTGTTTCGGTAAGTTCCTGTACTGCTGATGACCTCGACGAAACACTGAATTTAAACGAAATTCAAACCCAAGAAATCGTAATACCTGAATCTGAGTCCTTCTCTCTAGATAATGGAGATAAAGATGACAACAAAAACAAACAAAAAGAATAAAACCCAGATAAAATCCGAGAGAGTGTAAGCGATCTCGGATTTATCTTTATTTTTGATAAAAGATGACCCTTTATCAAAATGAAAATAAAAGTATTTCTAATAGTTCTGTCAGTTTTAATAATAGGTTGTAATCAAAAAAAATTGGAGGATAACAATTATTTTTTGAGATATGACGACTCCGAATTTAATGATGCACAAAAGGAACAACTATTAGACAATCTATACATACATTTTAGCGCACAAGATAATAACCCTACTAATAGACATGCTTTGTTCAAAGTTGCTTCCCGATATGAAAAACTTGATCTGGAGACTAAATATTATAATACGGTCAATAAAGCTCAGGAATTGGCTTTAGAAAAAAACGATACTTTAGATATCGCAAAATCGCTGTGGTACAAGGGCGATTTCCATGATGCTAAAGAAAGCTATGACAGTGCTTTTTATTATTATTCCCAATCTGAAAAACTCTACCGATCCTCAAAAAAAGACAGCCTCAACTGGGGCAGAATGCTATTGTATAAAGCAGGAACACTGTACCGTATGGGTATTTACACTGAAAGTGAAGCAGAAACAGTAAAAGCCTTAAATGTTTTTTCTAAAGTAAATCATTCTGAGCTTCTTTATGAATCCGTTGTACAAATGGCTTTAAATTTAGATGAACTTAAAGAGTATGACGATGCATTAAAATATTATAACCTAGCATTACAGCAATTAAATAAGCTCAAAAAAGAGAATTATCCAAAATACAGACTTGACAATTCTTATGCAACTTATTATAATAATATTGGAGATCTTTTTGATAGAATGGGCAACCATGATAAAGCCAAAGAGCATTATATAAAAGGGCTTGCTTTTGACGTGTTAAAAGAAAATCCCAAATTGCACGCTATGCTATTAAATAATTATGCGCATAACAAAATGCTGTCAGGAAACACCCATCAAGTAGATTCCTTACTTTTTTTGTCTTTGAGAATCAGGGATAGCATCAATCATGAACAAGGTGTTATAGCGAGTAAAATACGCATAAGTGAATATTACCTGAGCAAGAAAGATACCGTCCAGGCCATTCAAAATATTACTGAAGCCTACAAGCTTTCTGTAAAAAATAAAAGTCATTTAGATATTTTGCGTTCTTTAGAGTTTTTATCAGAAAATGATAAAGTCAACAAAGATTATTATACGGAGAGGTACATCACCGTAAAAGATAGTATCAGAGAAATCGAAAGAACTACAAAAAATAAATTTGCGCGGATTTCCTACGAAACCGAAAAAATCTCTTTACACAACAAAGAATTAAGCAAACATAATACATTACTGGCACTTCTTTTTATGGTTGCTATATTGATTATCATTATTACGGTCATAGCTTATAAATACAAACTCATAAATCAGCAGTTAAAACACAAGCAAAAGGAACAGCTATCCACGGAAAAAATTCAAGAGATTCTTTTAAAAGAAAAGCTCTCAGAAGAAGAAGCACGTTCAGAGGAAAGGAACCGTATCTCTCGTGAATTACATGATGGCATAGTAAATAGGATATTTACCATACGACTTAATCTATCCTTGCTTGATAGCACTAATCAGGAGTTAAAAGATCAGTTAATGGCCGAATTGAACAATGCCGAAAAACATATACGTGAAGTGTCCCATGATTTGCACAGCAATTTCTTTTCCGAGAACCAGGATTTTAATAGGCTGTTGGAAGGATTAATTAGTGAGCAAAAAAATGAGTGCCACACAAAATTTAATATTGCCATAGATAAATTTATTGAATGGTCCAAAGTAACCGATAAACAAAAAGTGCATATCTACCGTATTATTCAAGAAGCCCTCAATAATATTAACAAATATGCAAAAGCCTCTAAATGCTCTGTGGTTTTATTAAAAAAGGAACAAAACATTTTTATACGTATTCATGATAATGGCAAAGGTTTTAATCTCCAAAAAATTAAAAATGGCTTAGGGTTTAGGATTTTTGAAGAAAGAACCACTGAACTCAATGGTGTATTGAAAATCAAATCTGAAATAGGAAAAGGAACCACTATTGAGGTTGTCTTCAAAAAACAAACGTCATAACCAAAACGCAAACCACCATTTTTATATACAGAGTGTTGGTGTCGTTCGCTTAACGGGTTGAAATATATAGTTGTTGTAGCTGACATACCGAGCAAACCTTGATTTTTTTATGTTTACTTATTGATCGTAACCTAATACTATTTTGGTGGTACAGATATCAGTACAACCTTGTTTCTACTTTAGAACGTCAGTCCACTTGTTTATTAAGTTCCTGAATAAAATAGGAAGGAGATATCCCCGTTCGTGAAATAAATGCATTGGTAAAACGCTGCGTACTGCTAAAGCCGGATTCTTCTCCCAATGCTTTATTGGTATAGTTCCTAAAAATCCTATCGTTTTTCAATAGTCCGATGATGTGGTCGATCTTTAGGTCGTTTATATATTCCACAAATTTCTTCCCTCTGTAATGGTAAACAATCTTTGATAGATATTTCGTATTGGAATTAAATGCTGCTGATAATTTTACCAAGGTCCAATCTTTCTCTAAGAATTTTTTATCTTTTTCAAATTTCTCCAACTGTTTCAATACTGATCCAACGGCATCAGGACTTATATCCAAATGGGATTTACCGATTGTCTTTGCTTGACGCACGGATTGAGATTTCCCATTCTTTGCCATAAGTTCTCCAAATTTTAGCTTGTATCTTTTTTTGTTCTCTAAATATCTATACATAATATACAGTACCACAACGAATAAAAATACTATTGTCGAAATAAAAATAATGTCATTTCTGCTTCTTTTTTCAAGTAGTTTTTGAATGGTCTCTTTTTCCTTATGAAGCTCAATGGTATCATATTCCTTATATATTTTTCCCGACAAATATTTATAGTTCGTATTTAAGATGCTATCTGCTTTTAGGAGTTTGTAGACATATTTAAGTTTTGCTTTTGGGTCATCTTTGGACTTGTAATAATTGATAAGCATCTCAAAGTTTTCTCTAAGGTCGGGACGGATATAGTCTTTGGTATCAAACGTCTTTTCGACTTTTTCAAAATAGGTGATAGCTATTTCCGGTTTGTTGAGTGCCCAATAGCTTTTGCCGATATAAAAATTTCCAACGGTCAAATTTGCAAAGTCTTTATTGTCAGCGATGAAAGGTAAGGAATAGGTAATTTTTTCAATTGAACTTGCATAATTGCCTTTGAAGTAGTGATTGATTCCTTCAAGATGCGTAAAATAATGCTCCATCGTATTATTGGAAAGCTTCTTGCCTTCGGTTAATCCCAATTGGTTCATGTCCGAGCTGAAGCCAAAATCTCCAACCCTGTTATGGCAAAGTGCCAGTGAATGTATTGTATTAAGATAAGCCCTCGTATTTGTGTTCTTAAAATATTTTAAACAGCCCTCGAACAATGCAATCGCTTCACCGTAAAATCCAAGATAATATTTTATATGGGCAATACTGTATTGTACTTTATATTTTTGATAATCATCGCTTGTTTTGGAAATGTATCCATTTGCAATCAAATAATTGTCCAGTGCTTGTATATGATTCTTCTGCCCATAGTACACAATGCCTTTTGAAAGATATGCTGAACCAATCAGAGACTCGTCTTTTGATTTATTCGCGGTATAGATCATACTGTCCGCATATGTCAACTTTAGGTCCCCCGATGAATAATGCAAGTAATTTTTATAACCATTGACAATTTCTTCCCAGTACTCTTCCGATTTTGCTTTATTTAGAAAGGCTTCGAGGTAGATGGATTGAAGCGTAATATTTTCATGATGGTCCTCAATTCTATCGAACAGGTATTCATAATCTTTTGTCTTGAGTGAATCAGGAATTATATATGCCGGTTCCGCACATAAAAAGTGGCTTAAAAAGCAACATAAAAATGTAATGGACTTGTTGATCATTTAAAATTGGAAATGACTTCATGTTTGTGACAGGTGCGCTAGCTCTATATGTTTTAACATAATATTAAGAGTATTTCAAATGTAGTCGAAACAATTAAAAAAGGCTAAGGAATTGTTAAAAATAATATGTGGATTTCATGGAAAACCATATATCAAATCACGGAAACCCATAGGTATTGCTTTGTTTGCTAATAGTTAAGGTTATAGTTTTGAGGTGAATTCAAAAGCGAAAAAGTTTGGCAAAGTGCTAATCTTTAGTTCTGCTGACCCGGGTAAAATGGACTGACATTAAATAATCAGTAACATTTTAACACGTTTAAATCATGAAAACTATACCATTATGGATTTTCACAATATCCATTCCAATTTTATTGACCGCATGTAGTATCAATGAATCTACAGAGAAATACGACGCTGATCCATTTGACGATGGGTATGTTTTGAAAACAAATATGTTGAACCCTGAAAATGGTGAAAACCACTATGACGCCATTGGTAAAATGCAGGGCGATATCCTGGAAGTTTATTTTGATGGGAGCCACAACCATGAAACAATTGAGGAAATATATGATGAAATTAATCGCCTCATCTATGATTTTGGAAGTATAGAATTGAATGGGCCAGAATTAAAGCCTGACCTATTAGAGCGTATTACGGCTATAAGTGATGCTCCAGAAGCCAGTCTTGACAAGATTATTTCAGATTCGCATCTGTCAGAAGGAGCAAAAACAAGCTTATCTGATTTTATTGGTTCGCTAATGGCATTGATGGATGGAGGGCATAAAGAAATAAACGATTTTATTGAAGCTTATGAAATTTCAGTAATTGACAGCACGCAGTTCAATAGCGAGGATAAACGGGTCATTCTCACAACTTCCGCCTTGGTCAGACATTCTGCCAGTTATAAAAAACGCCGAAAGGACAAGGATTGGGAGACTTCCGTTGGAAATATTGCCGTAACGGTTGAAGGTGCATTAAATGGTTCACTAATGGCAGTACATATGGCATTGGTAGCAGGAATTAGTACAAATACCATTTTATCCTATTGAAAATGTACCGAGTTGTAATGATTGAAAAAAAGCTGGTACTTGTCCTATCGGTGCTTCTCATAATCCTAAACCTGGTCAGCCTTTATTTCATCATAGCTTTATTGGGCTATGATGAAATAACTGGCTATCATCCAGACGGAAAAATAAAAAGTTGTAATCCAAGATTTCTAGCGTACCTTTTTTTTGTAACCGGAATAATGAATGTATTGTTTATCTCAGTTCGGTTAATGTCTAGGTTGCTATTTGATAAACACGTCGATTAAACCATAAAAAGAGATGGGTTTGTGGGCCGTAAAATTCACGTTTTGGCAAATGAAAATTCTAATCATGTTGAAAACCTAAAGGTTATTATTTTTGTAAATCGTTCGAAAGCATCCTTTCCTAAGGGGCTGTTCGCATCGAATTATTTCTATATAATACTAGTGGGATCTGGATCAATAAGCATTCGGATCAATGACATCGAAAGACAGTTGAATGAGAATGAACTCATTGTAATTCCAAGGAAATCATTCTGTAAGGTTTTGACAGTTTCGAAAAATTCTCAGATATATATTGTCCATTTCACGTCGGAGTTTGCTTTTAAAAATAGTGTAAGGAAGTTGCATATTGGATATTTCGGTTTTTTTATTACTCGATTTCCCCAGAAAATTTCTCTCAAGAGCAATGCAATGGTTTTTATAATTGATCTGGTGAGATTTTTAGACTATAGGCAAAATGATTCAGAGCATCAATTTCAGAAGGAGATTGTACTTTTTAGTTTCAATTTACTTTTATATGAAATTGCTGGTGCCTATTTCAATAACGATAGACGTGGCAATAAAATTCGACACACCAAAAAGGAAAAGTTTATTCTACGATTTCTAAAACTTCTGGAGGAGCACTGCCCAGAAGAGCACCAGGTAACATTTTATGCAGATGCATTGTTTGTGACGACAGGCTATCTTAGTCGAACCGTCAAAGACGTGATCGGAAAAACGACCAAACAATGTATTGATGAAACCCTTGTTGTAGAGGCCAAGATTTTACTGCGGGAAAACCGATTGAGCATTTCGGAAATTGCAGACGCACTCTATTTCAGTGATATCACTTTTTTTGGTAAATTTTTTAAAAAACATACTGGACTGCCCCCGACTGATTATCGTTCAAATTTGAAGCTTTAGTTATGTTAAGTCGAAGTTTTTGAAAATAGGCCGAATGACGCTAACAGGAAATTTTCGAAAGGATAGTGTTCCTGTTTACTTGCGTTGAATGTTAAATGCATTTCAATGATGCCATTAGTTTAGTTTCAATACTGTCAATATGATACGATCCATATACGAGGAAGCTCTTTTGAGTATATTGAAAGAGGAAGAGGAAATCAGCTTTGAGGCAAAGCACGTGATTGAAGAGTCTTATCATATGATTGTCTTTCTAAGAAATCTATTGTCAGATCTGAAAAATCATGTCCTGGAAAATGGTTTTATGGATGACAACGAGGAAATCGTATTTTTTAAAACGATAAAGCCTCAAATACTGGGAAAGCTTATCTATTACAATAAGGTGTTTAGAATAGAGACTTCACGTCCCGTTAATGTGGGCAAAATGTATTTCAATTATTTTTCTGATGAACTTCAGGAACTAAAGCAGGATTATAAGGAGCACAGCTACAATTCCGAATTCTATCGCTATTATCGAACTGGTAGAACGGATTATGATCGTGAATTCTTTCTGTTGGGCAAGATAAATCCACATATAGGATTAAATAGCTTCATCTTTGAAATAGATACACAATTTTCTACGTATTATGATTATAAAGTGTCCCGTATCATTGCCAACGAACTGCTCTATAATTACCTGCTCGCAAAAATCACCCCTGATGATTCTGTACCTTCATTTCATCCAGATACCCAAGGGAACCAGGACTTTTTATGGACGGAAAGCAAAAATGCTCTCATAGAGTTAATTTATGCCCTTTATGTGTCGAAGGCAATTTCGGGCGGCAAGGTTGGCATAAGGAAGATAGCCAGGGTATTCCAGATACTATTCAATGTGCAATTGGGAGATGTGCACCATGCCTTTCACCGGATGAAAGACCGTGCTGGAAACAGGACTGCTTTTTTGGACCAGATAAAAATGGCAATTGAACAATATATGGATAAAGATCTGTAGTCCTCCTGTCGGTTATTTAGGTTGAGAAATAGAAAGTTCATGCTTTGCCCATATCCGCCAAGGGGCATTTAACCAAATATATCTGTATCCCTATCCCATGATTTTCTTTGTTTTTATGTTAAATGCTGATTTTTAGTGATTTATGGTTTTTTGTTAACAGCCCAAAATTCTTCCATTCAATGGGTAGACCTTGGCAGAAAACTCCGCTACCGATGCCCAATTTTGTCTTGTACTTACTCAACTAATGTGCTAAGTAAGTATCACTAAATAATACATGTGATGAACATAGACAGAATGGAATTTATCAGTTGGATGGAACACATAATGACCCGTTTGGATATTCTCGGTGAAGAACTGGGCGATGCCAAAAATCGTCATAACGTTATTGACGGAGATGAGCTTATGGACAATCAGGATCTGCTCCAAATGCTCAAAGTGAGCCCCCGCTCACTACAACGCTATCGATCTTCGGGAAAGTTGCCCTACTACACAATTAGCGGTAAGCTCTATTATAAGCTATCGGATGTACACCAATTTATACGTGAAAGTGTCTCTAAGCCGGTTAAGAGGACGTAAGACATTCAATGACAAGTGCCGCCATTGACTGACAATCCAATCAAAACTAGAGAAGCGGCTATATTTTTGGAGAATAAAATCTTAAAGCAAACAACTATGAATGAAGAACCTAAAGATCAAAAACAGCTTCCGGAGCAGTTTTCGGATATTTTGCTGGTGCTCGATAAAGAGAAAAAGAAAATCCAAGCAGTCACAGGAATTGACGAAAACGGTAACCTGAAGACCGTGGATGCGAATGAGAAGAACCAGAGCCAGTTTATGCGCGTGGATAGGAATGGCGATCTGTTTTCCAATTTCTTTTCCAATTTTTTTAGTCAATTAAAGAATCCTACCAAGTTCTCTTTTTTTAAAATTCCTTCACCATTGGCTATTGATACAGCGCAGAAAATGCAAGAGCAGTTAGATAATCCTACTCAGGAGGGCGAACAGTTGATGAAGCAAAATGAAGTGAAAATAGAACCGCAACAAGAACAAAAACAAGAAAATCATAATAACATGGAAAGAACACAAACAACACCAGAAACCGGCGAATACCGTTACAAAGTAGAACAGATCGATTGGGAAACCATGGACAATCTTGGGCTCAACAAGGAAAAGCTTGAAAAAATGAATTTGCTCGATCCGTTACTGCGAGGTTACAAGACCAATGAATTGGTACCTGTAAGCCTTAACCTTGGTACAGCCATTACCCGAATGGATGCAAGATTATCCCTGCAACATAATGATGTGGGACAGGTGGTAGTGGCCATTCACGGTATCCGCAGGGAGCCCAATCTGAATTTTGAGTTTTTCGGACATAAGTTTAGTAAGGAAGACAGGGACAACATAGTCCAATCTGGAAATATGGGACGGATGGTAAATCTCACTAATCCTAAAACGGGTGAAACCATTCCTTCCATTATCAGTGTGGATCGATTGACGAATGAGCTGGTTGCCCTTCGAGTGGATAAGATCAAGATACCTGACGAAATCAAAGGCGTGAAATTGGATGACGTCCAAAAGCAGGCCTTAATGGAAGGAAAGCCACTATTTATTGAAGGCATGATTTCCAAGAAAGGAACTCCATTTGACGCGAACGTTCAGTTCAATGCCGACAAACGATTTGTAGAGTTCTTATTTGATAGAAACAACACGAATAAACAAATACAAAACAATCTACAAATCCAACTACAGGAGGCTCCAAAAGTTTTTAGAGGTAAGGAACTTAATACTGAGCAACAGCAGAAATTCAAAGATGGACAGACGGTTTATGTGAGCGGATTAGTAGACAAAAAAGGTAAAGAATACAATGGTTATATTACTTTTAATAAGGAAACGAATAAAACCGACTTCTCCTTCCAAAATCCAAGTAAAATCAAAGCGCAGGCAAAACCGACCGCAGCGCATAAAACACAAACCGCAGTCAATTCAGAAGGAAAAACTAATGAAGCTACGAAGCACCTCAAAGAGCCTTTGAAATCGGGACAGGAAAATCCAGATAGCAAGAAACAGAAGGAAGACCTGGAAAAGCCAGCTAAATCCAAAGGCAGGAAAATGTAATCATTAAATTATAGACACCTATGAAAGCAATTATCGCAGAAAAACCAAGTGTCGCCCGTGAAATAGCCATCCTATTGGGAGCCTCCGAAAAAAAAGAAGGTTACTTAAAAGGTAATGGCTATTTTGTTACGTGGGCTTTTGGTCACTTGGTCGGACTGGCAATGCCCGAAGATTATGGGATTTCGGGATTTGACAAAGCGTCATTACCAATAATTCCCATTCCTTTTTTATTGACCGTTCGTAAAGTTAAAAAAGACAAAGACTATATCGCTGATCCAGGAGCACTAAAACAACTAAAAGTAATTGATCAGATCTTTAATCAGTCCAAGAGCATTATTGTAGCCACGGATGCCGGACGTGAAGGTGAACTTATATTCCGCTATATTTATGAATATCTCAAATGTAAGAAACCTTTTGAACGGCTTTGGATACGTTCATTGACAGAAAAAGCTATTAAACAGGGCTTTGATAATCTAAAGTCGGGCAGTGATTTTGAAGGTTTATATCAGGCCGCACAAGGAAGAAGCCGGGCAGATTGGTTGGTAGGGATCAATGCATCGCAGGCACTGAGCATTTCGATAGGAGATGGCGTCTATTCACTTGGACGGGTCCAGACACCTACATTGGCTTTAATATGTAAACGACATCTGGAAAACAAAAATTTTACCGCTCAAAAATACTGGCAGATCCAGTTGTCACACCGTAAGGAATTTATAGACTTTAAAAGTCTCTCCGCAAAAAAGTGGGATGATAAAAATCGGGTAGGGGATACCATAAAATCTATCCAAAGAAATGGAAATTCTGTATATGTTACAGCAGTGGATAGTAAAAAAGTGACGGAGCAATCACCTTTACTTTTCAATTTGACCGGTCTGCAAAAGGAAGCCAATAAAAAACTGAACTTTTCGGCCGAGGAAACCTTAAACATCGCCCAAAGTCTATATGAAAAAAAATTTATTACTTATCCGCGTACAGGAAGTAGATACATTCCAGAAGATGTATGGTGTGATATCCCCAATCTCGTAAGAGCATTACAAGATAAGGAAACCTGTAAGCAAGCCATAACTAAAGTAAAATGGGGGCAGTTTAACAAACGTATCGTAAATGACCTTCGGGTTACGGATCATCATGGTCTGTTAATTACCGAGAAAACACCTTCAGCGTTATCGATCAAGGAAAGTGCTATTTACGAAATGATTGCACTTCGTTTGCTCGAAGCTATTTCTGAACCTTGTATTAAAGAGATTACAGATGTGAATCTTGAGACATTGCAATATGATTTTTCAGTGAAAGGTTGCAGAATATTGGAACCTGGATGGCGCAGTATTAAAGGAAATTTTTC
>NZ_DATJCY010000325.1:0-9319 GCF_035577925.1 Gelidibacter sp.
ATAATTTGTTTACCGCTTTATTGGTTACGGCCGATTGGACGGCGTTCCAGACGCATTCCGTTTTAAAGGATATGTCAGATCCTCAAGGCGCAGAATTGATGGAGGTCTTGGTTCCTGTTTTTGTGTTGTTTCCTATGATCCTTTTTATATTATCTAAAGTATATAAATGGACCGATTGGAAAGAGAAGTTGTTTGGTAAAGTTGTGCCGCTTCCTGTTGAAGTATTTAATCCAGCAATAGACGCTCTTGGTGGCACGCAATCAATTAATAAGATTGAAACTGAATAAGTTTATATTTTCATTTTGTTTCTGTAGTAAAATTATACCTTAGCAATACTTAATATGTAATCCATTACCTTTCAAATATCTTATATAATGACGCCAACTTTTGATAAAATACATTTAAAATTCAGATTGAATTCCAATCATTATAATGCCGAAGAGCTTCAGGAAGTAGCCTATAGCTTGGTTAAAGAAGGCGCACCTTATGAGAAAGTAATGGGCGATTTTTTAATTGATTGGTTGGATGGCAAGGATTATATAAAAGTCAAAACTTCAGGCTCGACAGGGCAACCTAAGTTAATGAGAGTGAGCAAGCAAGCTATGGTAAACTCATCTATTGCTACAGGTGATTTTTTTAAGATGAAACCTGGACAAACTGCCTTATTATGTTTGCCGACACATTATATTGCTGGTAAAATGATGTTGGTGAGAGCTATGATCTTAGGTTTGGATCTTGATTTTGTGGATCCGACTACGCGGCCAGATTTTGATCTTAACAAAACCTATGATTTTTGTGCAATGGTTCCTTTACAATTAACCAATTCATTGTCGTCCATCAAAAGAATCAAGACCTTGATTATTGGCGGTGCCGCTATTTCAAAACCTTTGGAAGAAGCCATTCAAGGTTTAAAAACAAAAATCTATGCTACTTACGGCATGACCGAGACGGTTAGTCATATTGCTGTAAAGGCAATGAATGGAAAGCGCAAAATGGATTATTTTAAAGTTTTTCCAAAAGTTAAAATCTCTCAAGATGATCGCGGATGCCTGGTCATCGATGCACCAAAAGTAGCATCTGGGCAACTTGTTACCAACGATGTGGTTAAACTCCATTCGTCTTCCGAATTTGAGTTGTTGGGACGTATTGATAATATGGTCAATTCGGGTGGTGTAAAACTATTTCCCGAACAAATTGAAGCAAAATTAACCGATCACATTAAGGAACGCTTTTTTATAGCTTCGGAACCTGATGAAGAACTGGGTGAAAAGCTCATTCTGATTTTAGAAGGGGATAAAAACAATTTAAAATCGTCCGTATTCAAAAAACTGGAAAAGTTGGAAGTACCCAAGAAAATTTATATGGTGCCTCAATTTAAAGAAACAGCAACTGGAAAAATTCAGCGTAAAGAAACGCTTAAATTAGTACGGAAAGAGGTTCTTTAATAAAAATACCACTGATTAAAGGCAATAATTGAAAGGAGCGAAAACAGAAATTTTATCGCTCCTTTTAATTTTATCTATTACTGTCAAATTCATTCTTCTAAAATAGCCGGTGCAATTAGTTATTCGTTATCTTCATTGTCAGTTACATGAAGGAAAAATATGTGCTGTCCGGTTTTTTGAAAGGTCTCCTTAGCTCTTGCATGTTGTTCTTCAAAAGTTTTAAGATCAGTTCCTTTGCAAATACCATAAGAATAATGATATTTCAAAAGTTCCAAATCCATCTGGCTTAATTCTTTTTTTGGAGAGTAACAATTTGAGAAATAACTTTCACAGTCGAAATCATCAATAAATTTAAAATATCCAAGAGATTTGATGAAAAACTCACGCATTTTATATTGAAGCAATGCATCGCCAAATAAGGCGTTTTTATCTAATCGTATTGCGCCTCTATAAATTTTATTATTATTCCAATATATGTAATAATCAGAAGTTTTATAATTAAACATTCGTGGTTCATATTCATAATCACCAGAATAATAAATGGTGTAATTTGAATCTTCAACATTTTTTACTTCTTTAATACGTAAGGAATCTACTGCTTTGTCAATTTGTTTTACAAATGACATAAAATCTTTTTTTGTTTTTTTCGATACACTTTGCGAAAAGAAAATATTGATGTCATTTTTCCAATATTTCATTGAACTTTTATTACTATAAACGTCATTTTTATGATTGAAAGCTATTTTCTTATAATAATTTAAGAATGTTGAATCCTTAGGTTCATAGGGCACGCTAATACCTTTTGGAGGTGTTTGATCTTCTAATAATACCAAGGTGTCATTTTCTGTAAATCTAAAATTAAGAGTATCATTTTTAGTGAGTGGTTTATCGAACTTGGTTTTGTACATTTTGATAGGCATATAACGCCTTACAGTTGTGATTGTATTATTTTGTGCAAGAACAACGGTAGTAAACAGAAAAAGGACAATTAAAAATATAGCTTGCTTCATTATTTTTGTTTGGATAGGTTATAAAGTTTTAAGAAGGTAGTTCCATTTATTTTCTGCTCATATATATTGTGATAATGCATTTTCAAAATCTTAAGATCAAAATCAGAAAAGTTAGAGGAATTATCATAATGTTTGGATAACAAACTATTGTTGTCAGAAACAAAGCCACCATAGAAACTACCTAAGCTCATAAAAAATAATTGTTTCAATTGCTTGATTACGTCTATATCATTTCTACCATTTATGTTAATACTTAAAATTCCACTGTAAAACTTGTTGTTATCATCCGTTAGCAAGCTATAAGTACCACCGGTAAGAATTGAATTTATATTATTTATTTTATTAGAAATTTCAGAATCGTTCTTATTAGCTTTTATGGGTGTTGTAGTTACTTTTATTTGATAATTAGCATCTTTTAATTTGGATGTAAAGCCTATTTTAAGATTCTTTACATCTTGAATTTGTGAATAAAATTCTTCAAACTGACTACGAACAGTTTTCGGTAAATTTTTGTCTAAATACACAATAATAGGTGCTGCCCATTGTTTAACTTCATAAATAACCTTTGAATTTTTATCAGTAAATAAAAAAACTATCATTCTATAGTGATTCAAAAATCCTTCGTCATCTTCTAAATAAGATTTTAACAATGAAGTGTCAAAATCAGTTTTATAAGATGCGTATAACGTGTCTTTATCAATAATAATATAATGCGACAGGTCTGTCGCAGTCCACGTATCAGGTACAAAAGACAATCGAGGTTTTATACTGTCACAATCAGTTTTTTGACCAAACATGGCAAATGTTATAAATGTGCTAATAATAAATAGATTGTATTTCATCATTTAAACTTGTAAAACACCCATATTAAATTTTTTCTCAATAGGTGCATGGTTGGCAGCTTCAATCCCCATACTGATCCATGTTCTGGTATCTAGCGGATCGATAATAGCATCGGTCCAGAGTCGTGCTGCCGAATAATATGGAGAAACTTGCGCATCATAACGGTCTTTTATTTTGTTAAACAACTGGTCTTCTTGTGCTTTGGTTATATTTTGTCCTTTCTTTTTCAGAGATGCCGTTTCAATTTGGAGCAATACTTTTGCAGCAGAATTGCCGCTCATCACTGCCAGTTCTGCACTTGGCCATGCTACAATCAATCGTGGGTCATAAGCTTTGCCGCACATGGCATAATTACCGGCACCATAACTGTTGCCAATGATAATCGTAAATTTAGGAACGACCGAATTGCTCACGGCATTCACCATTTTTGCACCATCCTTAATAATTCCAGAATGTTCACTTTTACTGCCTACCATAAATCCGGTAACATCCTGCAAAAAGACTAATGGAATTTTTTTCTGATTGCAATTAGCGATAAACCGTGTGGCTTTATCGGCCGAATCATTGTAAATCACGCCGCCAAACTGCATTTCGCCTTTGGCAGTTTTTACGAGTTTTCGTTGATTGGCAACAATACCAACAGCCCAGCCCTCAATACGGGCATAAGCCGTAATAATCGTTTGGCCGTAACCTGCTTTATATTCATCAAACTCAGAGTTATCAACTAGGCGTTTGATAATCTCATACATATCATATTGATCCGATCTGCTTTTTGGAAGAATGCCATAAATATCTTCAGGATTTTCCTTTGGTTTGATGGATTCAATCCGATTGAATCCTGCCTTATCAAAATCGCCTATTTTATCAATGATGTTTTTGATGGTATCTAAAGCATCTTTATCATCTTTTGCTTTATAGTCAGTTACTCCTGAAATTTCGCAATGCGTTGTTGCACCGCCCAAAGTTTCGTTATCAATGGTTTCTCCAATAGCCGCTTTTACCAAATAACTTCCCGCCAAAAAGATACTTCCGGTTTTATCAACAATTAAAGCTTCATCACTCATAATTGGCAAATAGGCGCCACCGGCAACGCAACTTCCCATAACGGCTGCAATTTGTGTAATGCCCATGCTGCTCATAATGGCATTGTTTCTAAAAATACGCCCAAAGTGTTCTTTGTCGGGAAAAATTTCATCTTGCATGGGTAAGTAAACGCCTGCAGAATCTACCAAATAAATAATTGGAAGTCGATTTTCAATGGCAATTTCCTGTGCCCTTAAATTCTTTTTTCCGGTAATAGGAAACCAGGCACCAGCCTTAACCGTTGCATCATTGGCAACTACCATACATTGTTTGCCTCTTATATAACCAATCTTTACAACAACACCTCCAGAAGGACAACCGCCGTGCTCTTCATACATGTCTTCGCCAGCAAACGCTGCAATTTCGATAGATTTTGCTTTTGGATCCAATAGGTAATCAATGCGCTCGCGAGCCGTCATTTTACCTTTTTCATGATGTTTGTCGATACTTTTTTGTCCGCCACCAAGTTTTGTTTTTGCAAGACGCTGGCGTAAAGCCGAGAGTAGAAGTTTGTTGTGATCTTCGTTTTTGTTGAAGTTAAGGTCCATTGCTTTATTTTAGTTTGATGTAAAAATACAAACTTTAAACCTGTTACAAAAGTAGCGAATCATTTGAATCAATATAAATGCGATATCTGTTTAAAGTTGAGTATTCAAATTCGAAGGCGATTAAAATATTTAGTAAATTTGAATGATGATAGTTCATCCAAGTAAATTTAAACGACTTAAATATGGAAGTAAAACATTCAGATAATGGAAAGGCCGGCCAATTTTTTATAGAAGTGGATGGTAAGATTGAAGCAAGAATGACCTATGTATATTCCGACAAAAAACGAATGGTTATAGAGCACACTATTGTCAACGATTCGTTAAGAGGCCAAGGAGTTGCCAGAAAGCTCTTTGATGCTATGGTTGATTATTTGCGCGACAATCACTTTAGGGCCATTCCGCAATGTCCTTATGCCAAATCGGTCTTTGATAAAAACGAAAAGGAATTGGCCGATGTACGCGCTTAAATTCAACATTTAACATCTGTGCAATGGCTATGAAGAGCCATGTTTTATATAAAATGGCCACGAATCGATAATTAAGAAAAAGCTGTGTTTTTAACATTTTTGGACTTTCTCTTTTTTAAAAACTTAATCCCAAAAGCAATCAACACACCCGATCCGGCCATGGCAGCGCCAACCCAATCGGCAGCTGTATAACCATAGCCCATGGCAATTGGCAATCCCGCAAAATAAGCTCCAGATGCATTTCCGACATTAAAGGCACTTTGATTAAGTGACGATCCTAAGGTTTCAGATCCTTTTGATGCTCTGATAATAAGAAGTTGAATTGGTGTAGAGATGGCAAAAGTGACCATACCTATTATAAAGGTCATGACCAATACCAAAACTTTGTCTGATGCGAGAAAAGTGTTGAGGGATAAGCAAAACACCATCAGGGCAAGTACGACAATGACGGTATTAAGAGGTGCAAATTTTTCGGTAAGTTTGGCGCCAATAAAATTCCCGATGACCATGCCCAATCCCGCAAGGATCATGGCATAAGGAACCATGTTTTCGGAGTGACCAGCAACATCCGTAATTAAGGGTGCAATATAACTGTACCAAGCAAAAAAGCCACCTGTTCCAATAGTTGTCAACAAAATAATAAGCCAAAGTTCTGCATGTTTAAATATTTTCAATTCACTTTTAAAATTGGTTCCAGAAGACGTCCTGAGTAAAGGCATCCAAAGTTTTACACTTGTGACTGCAAGAATGCCAACAACACCAACCATTAGAAAGGAAGCGCTCCAGTCAAAGTTTTTGCCCAAATAAGTTCCTAAAGGAACGCCTAAAAGATTGGCAACGGTAAGTCCACTAAACATAATGGCAATACCTTGAGCTTCTTTTCCGGGTTTTGATAATTTACCGGCAACCACAGCGCCAATTCCAAAAAAGGCACCATGAGGCAATCCTGACAAAAAACGTAAAATCATAAAAGAGTTGTATCCTGTAGCAAATGCCGATAAGGTATTAAAAACAGTAAACCACAGCATAAGTGCAAACAATACTTTATTGGCTGGCCATTTGCTGCCAAATCCCGTGAGAATTGGTGCACCAACTACAACGCCCAAAGCGTATGCAGAAATAAAATGTCCGGCATCCGGGATGCTAATGTCAAAGGCAAGTGCTACATCGGGTAAAATTCCCATGATGACAAACTCGGTTAATCCAATGCCAAATCCTCCAATGGCCAATGATAGTAAGGCTTTATTCATTAATTAAGTAGTATTGTTTGTGTGAAAAAATAAGGTGCAAAATTAGTTATTGATCGTCAATTGATAAACGAATTAATGATAATTAAACGTTAATTGAGAAGATGGAGGCATTGCATGTTTATTATTGATAAATTCCTAAAAATAAAGTTATAACCATGCTGTAAATCAATTTTGACGGAATGACTTACACTTAGATATTTGCGATAATCACTTAAAGTCATTTTAGACGGCTTTTAAAAACCACATTTAGGACTGTTTTTATATTAAAATATCAGATATTTGTAGTTCCCTTAAAAACTAGGATTTATGGCAATGAATAAAAACAGTGTTTTGGCGTGGGCCACAACCATCATGATTATAGTTGGAATTGCATTAATTTGTTTAGGTGCATTTAGGTACGATGACGTTGCAGGTTATGGATTTGCATCGGTTGGAATTGGCTTCTTTGCCATTGCGTGGGTATTCAATGCCTTAAAAGGACGGGTGTAATTGTTTATGGCTTTTCTATAGATTTATTGATCTATGTCCAAACGACTTAATTTTATAATAACAAATAACTTATTTTTAAGCAATGAGCGATGATAAAAAGGTGATCTTCTCCATGAGGGGGCTTACCAAGACATTTAAAGGTGCTGATACACCTGTGTTGAAAAACATTCATTTAAGTTTCTTTTATGGAGCTAAAATTGGGATTTTGGGACTTAACGGTTCTGGAAAATCTACACTTTTAAAAATTATTGCAGGACTTGATAAAAACTATCAAGGTGATGTTACCTTTCTTCAGGATTATTCAGTTGGTTTTTTAGAACAAGAACCACAGTTGGATGATGACAAAACCGTGATGGAGGTGGTTCGTGAAGGTGCTGCCGAAACCGTTGCAATTCTGGACGAATACAATAAAATTAATGAGATGTTTGGATTGGAAGAAGTGTATTCCGATCCGGATAAAATGGAAAAATTGATGAACCGTCAAGCAGAATTGCAAGACAAAATTGATGCGACGAATGCTTGGGAACTAGATACCAAATTAGAAATTGCCATGGATGCGCTAAGAACTCCTGATGGTGACAAAAAAATAGGTGTGTTATCTGGTGGAGAACGTCGTCGAGTGGCTTTATGTCGATTATTACTTCAAGAACCAGATGTCTTATTGTTGGATGAGCCTACCAACCACTTGGATGCCGAGTCGGTACATTGGTTGGAAAATCACTTGTCACAATACAAAGGAACCATTATTGCAGTAACTCACGATAGATACTTTTTGGATAACGTAGCAGGTTGGATTTTAGAACTCGATAGAGGTGAAGGCATTCCTTGGAAAGGAAATTACTCATCTTGGTTAGATCAAAAATCGACGCGAATGGCACAAGAAAGCAAAACGGCTTCTAAGCGTCAAAAAACATTGGAACGCGAGTTGGAATGGGTGCGTCAAGGTGCCAAAGGCCGACAAACCAAGCAAAAAGCGCGTTTGAGCAATTATGACAAACTATTAAGTCAAGATCAAAAGCAACTTGACGAAAAATTAGAAATATTTATTCCAAATGGTCCCCGTTTAGGAACCAATGTTATTGAAGCGATTGGTGTTAGTAAAGGTTATGAAGATAAATTGCTTTATGAAGATCTTAATTTTAATTTGCCTCAAGCAGGAATTGTTGGTGTGATTGGTCCCAATGGTGCTGGTAAAACCACTATTTTCAAGATGATCATGGGTGAAGAAACACCAGATAAAGGTGAGTTTAAGGTTGGAGAAACAGCAAAATTAGCTTATGTAGATCAAAAGCATTCAAATATAGATCCAGAGAAATCAATTTGGCAAAACTTTAGTGATGAGCAGGAATTGATTTTGATGGGCGGAAAGCAAGTTAATTCGAGAGCGTATTTGAGCCGTTTTAATTTTTCAGGAAGTGAACAGAATAAAAAGGTAAAACTACTTTCAGGTGGTGAGCGTAACCGACTGCATTTGGCAATGACCCTTAAAGAAGAAGGCAACGTACTGCTTTTAGACGAACCTACCAACGATTTAGATGTCAATACTTTAAGAGCATTAGAGGAAGGTCTCGAAAATTTTGCAGGCTGTGCTGTAGTCATTAGTCACGACCGATGGTTTTTGGACAGAATTTGTACACATATCCTTGCTTTTGAAGGAGATTCACAAGTTTATTTCTTTGAGGGAAGTTTTAGTGAATATGAAGAAAACAAGAAAAAACGTCTTGGTGGCGATTTGACTCCAAAACGGATCAAGTATAAAAAATTAGTTCGCTAGATATAAAAGAGGTCGTCTAAAAAGTAATTTTTAGACGATTTTCTTTTTGGTTAAATTTAACTTTGTATGATAGTTTAAAATACTAGGTTAAAATAGCGTCAATTTAAAATTGAAAAAGTTGGCTTATATGGTCAAGCTATACTTTTTAAGGTTATGAGCCATTGCAATTAGACCTATTTCGACATTTACCTTGTCGATTCCCCTCAACATAAACCGTTTAAAGTTCATGTTCTGTTTTATATTGCCAAAAACAGCTTCAACATCCCAACAACGTTGTTTTCTTTTAGCAATGCCCTGTTCACTTGTTAAAAGTGTCCTAGCTTGGGATTTCAATCGTATCAGGTTATGGTTGCGTTCGATAATTCGATTGTATTTGAATTTATGGCAAAGACTTCTTAATGGGCATCCAT
>NZ_DATJCY010000326.1:0-3910 GCF_035577925.1 Gelidibacter sp.
AAAACGGTAAATCAGAAATTTCATAACTTTTCGGATATTCATAACCATTAATAAAAACGCAAGGTGTAAAGTTAAAATCATTATTAACACACCACTCATGCTGATTTTTTAAGAACCGCTCAATTTTATGGTTTCCTGAATTTATTTGAAATTTCTCCAACCATTTTTCTCTGTCTTTATTATTGTACCATTCATCCATAGCTTGATAGTAAAATGCTTCTCCTTGACATATTTGTATTTCAATTAGACTCATAGTAATTTTCTTCAAATCTTCAATTTTAGGATGAACATTAAAAATAGTGGAAATTTTCACACTATCTGTATAATTTTCTAAAATAGATTTGAGCAAATAATGAGGTTCCTTGCAATAACTACAAAAAGGACTAGTTATAATAGAAATTTCTAATTGAGAATCTTGATCTCCAAAAGTTAATGGGCTGCTCGGTAATTTGAGTTTTTTTGTGGACAAGAGTGTATTCTTAAAAATCGTATAATTTCTTTTAAAACGATTTGCTTTAAGTTCGACATTTTTTAATTGGTTGACTTTGGTAAGAATTTTTTTCAATGGAAACCAGACCGCTGTCATTATTGACGATACCAAAAGAAATAAGAGTACACCATATAAAGAAAGGGTTAAATTCAAAAAAGAGTTAAGGTATATAACATAGCCCAGTTCCAGCAGTAAAACACCCATAATCGTTAAACAAATAGGACACCATTTTTTCTCAATAAATTTCTGATAGTAAAGAGAGGCAACAATGATTGGAACTGATAATATAAGTAGCATGGTCTGCATATAAAAATAATCCAATTGATTACCTGAAATATCCATTAAGAACAAAGAAGAAATTTGTATTGTAAAGAACAGAATACTTAAATCGCTAAAACTAATCGTTTCAAAAACCTTCCATTTACTGGAATTGACAACTGTTTTGCAACTGCTATCAATTGTGGTGTTGCAAAACTTATCCAATAGTTCGCTCCTCGTATTGAACAAATCTTTTAATGCTGCAATAGAAAAAAATGCGCCAATGATTGGGAACACATAAAACGCCAAAAACCATTTGTTAATTAAATTTATGGATAAAACGGCTAGGAATAATATGATGGAGAACAGAGGAAATAGAAAGGTAACTTTGTTTTGTTGTTTTGATTTTGAGACATCTATATCATTTTCTGCAAGCAGCACCACATCACCCCACAAAGTTTCAAAATCTTCTTTTAATGCTGAATGCTTTTTTTCTGTTTCATTGGTATAAATGTAGATGTTCTCCTTTTTTTCTACAAAGGACAAGTAATCAGTATGGCCGTTTTTCAATCTTGCAATAAAAGAATTCGGCAGTAAATCAATTTCTGACTTTTCAATTTTGAAAGCACCGTTGTTTACATTAAAAAACTTTAAGGTATCACTTAACGCCAACAAGGAAGGATAATCAGGATGTGAATTGAACTGAAATTCAAATTCCTCTTTATCCATAGGAATGTTTTCTACATCTAAATATTGGAAAAGGGTTTTGAGCAAATTCATAATTAATATTCGGATATATTGAAAGATATTTTGAACAAGTAAAGTAGTTAAAGATAAGCATAAGTTGTGAATTTAATTTTTAAATTTAAATATCTATATAAATTACTTTTCTCGTTTACCAATTTAGTCAAAGTTTTGGAATAAATCAGATAACCGAATAGATGACCTTTGACTCGATAATACGGTCAATCTTATGATTTCAATAAGAATAAATATGTTTTAGTGTCTATCAGCGCAGTAATTGTAATGGTACCATCCTTACTTTTTTTACGGGTCACCCTTACTCTAATAGAGATAAGATTAATTATATTTTGCGATTCAATTAAGTTTTATTTTGAAGACCTATATTATCGTAGAAAAGGATGTTGAGACCGGAAAAAGTATGAGGACGGTCATAGATAAATTTGATGATCTCAGATTCATAGGGACAGCTAATGATCAGAGCGAAGCACTCCATCTCATATTGAGGACATGTCCAGATATCGTGTTTTTGGGGCTTGATGATGTAATTGATAATTTGTCCGATTTTCTCCTCGATATTACCAAACACAGTGAGAATGATCCTGTTTTTATTGCGTTGTCCGCATCAAAGGAATTGGCGTTTGAGGCTTATCAATATGGTTTTTTCGATTATCTCCTAAAACCTTTGGTCGAATTGGACCTGGAAAGATGTGTTTTAAAGTATAAAAAAGCATTAAAGGATTTACGATAGGCTAGGAGGCACTCTTGTTTAGGTTTAGGTTGGCGTCTAAATGTAGGGTCATATAAAGAGAGGATATTAGCTGTGATTCTATGAATTGTAGAAAAAAAACTTACTAAAGTTATAGTCACCTTTTATTTGAATTACATAGCCTTTAGACTAAGCGAGGATTTTTGGGAAGTATCATTAATTTTGATGGGTGCTTCAGCATCTATTGCTTCTTGAGATGTAGTTTCGGGAGCAATCGACAGTTGTATTTTCCTATCGACGGCAGCTAATTCCGTTTTTAATTCATTTAATCTATTTTCTTTAGACCAAGTGCCATGTACCACTTCCTGAAGTATCGGTAAGTCCTTCTGTATTTCTACTATTTTCTTTTGGTCTTGATCGATATAACTAGGTATTTTTTCCAAGGCTTTAAGGAAATTCATAGCTGCCAGTTTTTCATCCTTTGCGATAATGCCGTTATTGTGCGTATATTTAATAGTTCCTTCACCTTGAATCAAAAAACGATTGACTCGAATATTCATACCTTCTTTTTGCGACATTTCCGTTTTTACGAGTAATTGAAAGCCATAAAGACTCCCAATTTCTTCATAGTCTCCACCTGTACGCGCTTTGTCGGCAAGTTGATTCAGTTTTGTACCGATTTGTTTTGCATCTGCGTTGGCAGATAAACCTGTTAAAAGAACGGGATTTGAGATGGTGCCATCCGCGTGCTTTTGTATGCGCTGTTGTAAGTTTGTCCAATCAAGATTCATACGTTTCAAGCGCGATTGCGCCTGATCAAGTTCAATGGCGTAATTCTCTAACTTATATTTCGCACTGTATTTGGAACGACTAAATGCTTGTTTTTCGCTTTCTAATCCTGCAATCTGCTTTTCTAACTTTGCTTTATCTAATAGATCGGTATTCCCTGAAAGAATGGCCACATATTCAGAAAAATTCATTCCTGATTTTTCGTCCAAACTTCCTTCATCAATGGTGCGCTTCCCAAGATTATTGTTTTTCAACTGATCGATAAACAATTGTTTGTTGTATAATAGATTGAATTTGTAACTGTCTAATGATTTCTCAACTGCATAAATAATCACGTCTACTTTGTTTGCCGCAAAATGCTTTGCAATTTCATTGCCTTTTCGAATTGCCCGTCCATCCCGTTGCGCTAGATCACTTGGTCGCCAAGGAGTATCAAGATGGTGAACGGCAACGGCTCTTTTCTGTGCATTGACACCTGTACCCAGCATATCGGTAGAGCCAAACAGCACTCGTGTTTTTCCATCATTCATAGCATTGATGAACTCTTTCCGCATTTTATCATTCTTGGCTTCCTGTATAAAACGTACTTCGTGTGCGGGAATCCCGTGATCCTCCACCAATTTTCTTTTAATTTCGGAATAGACGTTCCAATCATTCGGTTTGTAGGTACCCAAGTCTGAAAAAACAAACTGTGTTCCTTTTTGTGCGTTGAAGCGAAGGTAATACTCCGCAAGTTTTGCGGCGCAGTGAGAAGCTTTACTGTCTGGATGATCGTCATATTTAAGATTAACCATTCGCATATCCAATGACATCTTTCGTGCATAGTCTGTTGCAATCAACATTTTTGCTTTTTCTTCACTTTGAGATAACGGCGCTCTACCTAGTAAGGTCGCATCACCTGATTTAGCAAACTTCATCAAGCT
>NZ_DATJCY010000327.1:0-7290 GCF_035577925.1 Gelidibacter sp.
CGCAAAACTGATCGAAAAAGGATTTGATTTCAACTATTTTACCAGTATTTACACTACAAAAGCAGGTACTGTGTATTATTTTGTGTACAATCAAGGGTATTTACCACTGGAAGGCGATTTTTATGCGTTGGTGAAACGGGAGGGGTGAATATTTTTTGATTATGACGAGAAATCAATAGCAGGCCGTGCACTCCATATATTTTTGAGCTGTGCGTGTGTCATCATGCACTGTTCTAATAAAACTGATTTTATTCAATCCGATTCATTTTCGCTGGATTTTGTCGCGTGTCAAAAACATCAGCAATCTTTATAAATCCTTTTTGTTCGTCAACTGAATATATCAATTTATAGTTTTTAAAGACCAGATAATGATACTTGATTTTTCTTTTCTTAAGCAATTCTTCTTCCTGCCCGATGAAAGGCACTTTTAAAATCTTTTTTGTTTTATCAGAATCTACTTGTGTAATAGATTTATCAATTTTTGCAATAAATTCCTTTTCTGTAATCTAGCAATGTCACTAGTTTTATCAATTTCAAAACGTACTTTCATCTCTTCCGATAAGGATTTTAGCAACAATTTTTGCTTTTTGTTTTTTTGGACAAAGTGTTATACTTTCATTTCAGTCTTGATATATCAAAAATAGTAAAATTCACTTGGAATGATAGGTTTAAATATCATAGATTTTCGCTATATAACCGCCAACAGTAAAACTTATCCAACGCCATTGACATCTACTTTCAACATTTTAAACCGCAATCTTTTTTATCAAAACCACCAACTTAGTACCAAAATCTGAAATAGCTTCATTTTCTAATTTTTCCATTCTTACAAAATTTAAGACGCAGCATAATTTCTACAACAGGAATTATTAAAAGCGAGAGTATCGTCAAAGAAAAGAAAGAATATTTGTAAGCCAGCTGGTCTTCATGCAGATAACTATAGAGAACAATTTCAATTACCACAAAAAGGATTACAACGCCAACAAATAACTTCTTGGACAAATTATTGGCATAATTCCAAGTCGTATCGTTTTTTAATGACATTGGGCTTTTGTATCCAAAAGCACTTCTCGATTTTGGTGTATATAAATAGCCAATAATGGCCATAAGGCTGATAATACCGGATCCAATTAGGCTTTTTGTTAAATAATCCATTCGTTTACTTCACCGTCGAATTCCAATTTTGCCCCTTCATTTCCAAAGCTGCTTTTAAAACGTCTCTTTGGCTTATTTGTCCCACCAACTTTCCATCTTCCAGAATAGGGAATCGGCGGTGTTTAGATTCTAAAAACACATTGGCAGCGTCAAAAACATTCATGTTGCCGTCTAAAGTATCCACGTTTTTCATCATCCGCTGCTCTACCGTATCATTGTCTATGGGCATATTATAATACCTGCTTTCACTGATCTGTTTTAAACAATCGCCTTCCGAAATAATGCCCACCAATTCGTTATTTTCATTAACTACTGGCCCGCCTGAAATGTTGTGTTTAATCAAAATTTCTACGACTTCCACTATTTTTTGATCAGTTCTAAATGTGATCAAATCTCTGCTCATAAAATCACACACTCTAAACGGCAACTGCTCCATAGCTTTTTGTTGCGGTTTTCGTGCGCCCTGAAAACTCTTTATAGCCATAACTTATTTATTTAGTGAGCTTTAAAGTTATAAAAAAAACTTCATTTAAACTAACATGTATTTTCATCAATTTAATTTTGTAGTTTTAAGTTACCAACTAACACTATTCCCATGTTTAAAAAAGCCATTGCCGCCATTCTCATTATTTTAACCATTTATTGGAGTTTCTTTTCGCTGTTGCCAACACATATTTCAGATCTAAATACACCACCTACGGCCTTCTCTTCCGAACGCGCTTTGGTACATCTCAAAAACATCTCCCAAAAACCACATTATGTCGGTTCCGATGAACATGAAGTCGTTAAAAATTATTTGATAAAAGCACTGAATGATTTAGGCTTAGAAACTCAAATTCAAGAAGCTTATAGCCAAAATAAAAAATGGGGAAGCATCGTGAAACCCAAAAATATTTTGGCCAGAATAAAAGGATCTGACAACTCCAAAGCTTTAATGCTCCTTTCGCATTATGACAGCAAATCGCATGCGTCTTACGGTGCGAGTGATGCCGGTTCGGGCGTGGTCACTATTTTAGAAGGTTTGCGTGCTTTTTTAAGTGAAGGCAAAACGCCTAAAAACGATATTATCATCCTTTTTTCAGATGCTGAAGAATTAGGTTTAAACGGTGCCGATATATTTGTCAATCAACATCCTTGGGCAAAAGACGTCGGACTCGTATTGAATTTTGAAGCGCGCGGAAGTGGTGGCCCAAGTTATATGCTTATTGAAACCAATCATGGCAATCAAAATATTATCAACGGATTTAAAAAAGCAAATCCTGATTATCCCGTAGCAAATTCTTTGGCGTATAGCATCTATAAAATGTTGCCCAACGATACCGACCTCACTTATTTCAGGGAAGATGGCGATATTGACGGATTGAATTTTGCGTTTATTGACGATCATTTTGATTACCACACGGCTTTAGATACTTATGACCGATTGGACAGAAATACTTTAGAACACCAGGGCAGTTATTTGATGCCTTTACTCACCTATTTTTCGGATGCTGATTTGCATGCTTTAAAAAGCGACGAAGATTCCGTTTATTTTAACGTCCCACTTTTTAAAATGATCAGTTATCCCAACGCTTGGATTATGCCCATGCTCCTTTTTGCCATCTTAATATTTTTTGGTCTGGTTTTTTATGGTCTTAAAACAAGAAAACTCGATTCAAAACAAATGGCTTTCGGTTTCCTTCCGGGAATTGGCGCTTTGCTCATCAACGGTATAGTTGGTTATTTTGGCTGGAAATTGCTAGTGCTCATTTATCCGCAATATGGAGAAATCCTACATGGTTTTCCATACAACGGCCATCTTTATATTTGGGCATTTGCCTTATTTTCAACAGCCGTCTGCATGTGGCTTTACAACAAAGTTTATAAGCCTGAAAACACGGCAAGTTTAACCGTTCCACCGTTGCTCCTATGGCTCATTATATGTGGTGTTATCGCGTTTAAACTTGAAGGTGCAAGTTTTTTTATCATTCCGGTGTATTTTGGATTGATCAGTCTTTTTGTATTATTAAGACAAAAACATCCGAACATTATTTTGATGGCTCTGTTATTAGTTCCATTACTCACAATTATGTCACCATTTATCGTCATGTTCCCAGTAGGCCTTGGACTTAAAACCATTATTGCCACAACGTTATTGGTGTCTATTATGTTTTCATTGTGTATCTCTGTATTTGGATTTTCAAGATATAAAAACCGATGGGCTTATTTGCTGTTCATTATTGCTTTCGGATTGTTTACTGCGGCACATCTTAAATCTGGTTTTAATGAAGAACGACCAAAACCAAACAGCTTGATCTATTTATATGATGCTGATAATAACACAGCAGTTTGGGCAACTTATGACAAGTTACTCGACGATTGGACCAAAAGCCAACTCACCGATTCGCCAGATATTTTTGATACTTCAACTATTAGTTTTGACAGTAAATACGGTACAGCATTAACGTATAGCAAAACCGCCGAAATCAAAGCTATAAACCCTATAGCTGTGGACAAACAACAAGACACCATTATTGATGATATACGACATATTAAAGTCTTGCTCACGCCACAACGAAAAATAAATACCTTGGAGTTTTATTCTGATGCTAGCAACGCTTTTCTTTCCTTTAACATCAACGGAATGGAAATTAAAAAGAAGGACGGTGAACAAACGGTATTCAATGACCGTAGCAAAAATCGATTGTTCAGTTTTATGGTGACAGAACAAAAGCCAATTGAACTGAATTTTTCCGTTCCAACGTCGCAAAACACCACTTTTGAAGTCTTTGAAGTCTCTTTTGACCTTGTGGACCATGATTTGTTTGATATCAAAAAACGCCCAAACACGATGATTCCGAAACCATTTGTACTAAACGACGCTATAATCATAAAAAAAAGCATCAATTTTGAATAAACACATCAGTGTGATTGGTTGTGGATGGTTAGGCTTGTCTCTTGCTAAAGATTTGGTCAAAAACGGACATATTGTGAAGGGTTCTACACGATCTCTGAGCAAAATAGAAACCCTAAAAACAGTAGGAATTATGCCGTTTATAATTTCTATTTCCGAAGAAAACATTACCGGTGCCATTGAAGACTGTTTAAAAAATTCAGAGATTTTAATCATCAACATTCCGCCCGGATTACGTAAAAATCCAGAAACAAATTTTGTAAAACAGATGGATTTACTCTGTAAGCACATTGAAAGTTCTGATATAAAAAAAGTGCTTTATATAAGTTCTACTTCTGTTTATGAAGATGATTTCAACATGTCAATGATCACCGAAAAAAGTGCTCTAAATGGTCAATCCGAATCAGCTAGACAACTCATTGGTGCGGAGCAGATTTTCAGATCAAATCCTAATTTTGAAACCACCATTCTGCGATTTGGTGGTTTAATTGGCGAAGATAGATCTCCGGAAAAATTTCTATCAGGTAAAAAAAATATCAAAAACCCAGAAGGCCCGATCAATTTAATTCATCGTGATGATTGTATTGGAATTATAAAAATAATTATTCACGATGAGCATTGGAATACCGATTTTAATGCCGTTGCACCTCAGCATCCTTTGCGGGAAGCCTATTATACATCACTTTGCGAAATACATAATTTACCACTGCCGTACTTTGACCACAATATGCCCAGCAAAGGAAAAATTATCGCAACGGAAAAAGTCAATCGGACGTTAAATTATGTCTTTAAACAGAAACTCTAACAATTAGCACGTTTTTAAGAGTTTGTTTTATTTATTTTTATAGATTTGGCGCAATTAACAAAAATAATGCCCTGATTTAAAGGCAAGAATATTCTATTTAAAATGAAAAAAATTATATTAGCTATTGTCGTCATGAGTTCTTTAAATCTCACTGCCCAGACAAAAACAGAACTTCAAAAACACTTTCAAAAATATTACGAACAGATGAAAAAGCAAGGTGACATTCAAGGGGTCATCAATGCTATGACACACTTGGATGTGTTGGCACCAAGTCAGGCCAGAAAAGATACATTGGCTTATATTTATGTTTCCGAAGGTCGTAATATGGAAGCTTTAAATACTATTGGATTTGAAAAAAACACTACCGATTCTGATCTGAATACCGAAATCAAAGCCATTGCCCTAAAATCTTTGGGCGAGTATGAGCGTGCTCTTGAATTTTATAATATCCTTTACAAAAAACAACCTGGTGCCGTAGTAGCTTATGAATTGGCCGATTTAATGCTACAAACCAATGATTTACAAGGAGCGCAAGAAAAAATTGAATACGGTTTGGCCAATGTTACAGACGATATGCGACGTACTTATTTTGAAACGCAACAGCCTTATCAAACCTCGTTAAAAGCTGGATTTTTATACTTAAAAGCAATTGCAACCTTTAGTGAAGATAGAGATGAAAATCAAGAAATTGCCTTAGCCACTTTAAATCGTGCTTTGGCCATCGATCCTAATTTTAATATGGCACGAATTGCTAAAGATGCCTTATTAACTCGAAAAAAGGGAGAAGAATAAGAGATCTATTTTCCCTTAAACAAAAAAGCAGTCTGTATTAAAAACAGACTGCTTTATTTATAGATAACTTCGGAATATTATATTACCAAATTCTCACACGTTTTTCTGGTGCCAAGTACATTGGGTCGCCTTCCTTGATATCAAAAGCCTCATAAAACGCATCAATATTTTTTAAAGGCTGTGTTGCTCTCTGGATTCCCGGAGAATGCGGATCTGTTTTAATCTGGGTCCTTAACGCATCTTCTCTGGATAAGGTTCTCCAAACCGTAGCCCAACTCATAAAGAAACGCTGTTCTGGAGTAAAGCCGTCGATATTTCCTGGTCGTCCATGTTTTTTGAAATGCAACTGCAATCCGTCATAAGCACCAAGAACACCTCCAAGATCACCAATATTTTCACCTAAAGTAAATTTACCATTAATAAAAACACCATCCAATACCTCAATATTACTGTACTGCTCTGCCAAGGCATCGCCACGTTTTGTAAACTCCACTAAGTCCTGGTCGGTCCACCAATTTTTTAAGTTTCCATCACCATCAAAACGTGCCCCAGAATCATCAAAAGCATGTGAAATTTCATGACCAATCACAGCGCCAATACCACCATAATTCACGGCATCATCGGCAGCATAATTATAAAATGGTGGTTGTAAAATAGCTGCAGGAAAAACAATTTCATTATTTCGCGGATTAAAATAAGCATTTACCGTTTGTGGTGACATGCCCCATTTTTTTCTATCAACTGGCTCATTTATGTCAGCCAAGTTTTTATCTCTTGCCCAATGGCTTACTGCCATCATATTTTGGGCATAACTGTTACCATCTTTTATTTGTAGTTTTGAATAATCTTCCCACTCATCCGGATAAGCAATTTTAACCGTAAATTTATCCAATTTTTCAATGGCTTTTATCTTGGTTTCCTCAGTCATCCAATCCAATTTTGAAATTCTGCCCTTAAACGCTTCAATCACATCGGCAATCATTTCTTCAGCTTTGGCTTTGGCTTCTGGTGGAAATTTTGCTTCTACATAAAGCTTTCCAATTGCCTCACCAACAGCACTATTAACCGTACCTAAAGCACGTTCTTCTGCTGGACGTTGTTTTTGTGTACCATTGAGTGTTTTTTCATAAAAATCCCAATTGGCTTTTTCAATTTCTGTGGTCAAATAATTGGCAGAACCATTAAGCGTACTCCAAACCATTAAGGTTTTTACATCATCAATTGGTGTTTGTTTTAAGAAGTTTTGTAAAGCAGCCATATATTTTGGTTGCATGACATTTACAGTTTCAATCTTTTTTTCGATGCCTAAATCGTCAATCATTTTCTGCCAATTGATTGTCGAAGTCATTTTTTGCAAATCTTCAAGCGACGTTGGATTGTTATAATTACGCGCATCTCTCATGGCCACTTTATCCAATCTTGGCTCGGCCAATTTGGTTTCCATTTCAAGGACCTTCTTTGCAGCCGACTTTGCTTTGGCATCATCATAACCAATAAAGGTTAACATTCTGGTGATATGATTTAGGTACTGCTGTCTTATTTCTTTAGATTTTTCATCTTGATCTAGGTAATAATCTCTTTGCAATCCCAGACCACCTGGAAATATCCAAGCGATATTCATACTACTATCATTAAGGTTGGCCGA
>NZ_DATJCY010000328.1:0-2020 GCF_035577925.1 Gelidibacter sp.
CGTCTATGGCCGCTTTTTTAGCGCTTTTTATTAAATTTTTATCCTCAGTTTTCATTTTAAACTTATTTTATTCCCAACCGATCTTCTAAAATTTGAAGAAACTTTTTCGTGACTACTTTGTAATCAAAATGTTCTACAGCACGTTGTCGTCCGGCATTTCCCATCTTTATCCTTAAGTTTTTATCTTCCATAAGTTGTAATAAATACTTGGCTATGTCGTTAACATTAGCTCTATAATCGACGGTTCTTGGTGTTGTAAATGCAATTTTTCTATTAGTTTCAAAACCCGATTCTTCACCTAAAGTGACTTCGTTAACAACAATTCGTTGTGCGATATCCGCTAAAAAAGCAGTTTTACCATCAATTAAAGTATCCAGCATTCCCATAGCTTTTATGCCAATAACAGGTTTGCCACAGGCGCCTGCTTCTACTTGTGGCATTCCAAAACCTTCAAGGCGCGATGGTGCTGCATAAATATCGCAAGCAGCCATTAAATACGGCATAAAATTTCTCGAAACGGTATTGGTGGCGTAGGTAATATTTTTTTCCAGACCGAGGGATTCGGCCATTTTTAGATCGAGCATGTTTTGGATTTTGGTACGTGGTTGTGGCCAAACTTTACAGATGTATTTCCAATCTGGCGCCTTTGTATCAATGATTGATAGTGCTTGCATAACTTCTTGTGCACCTTTGGAAGCGGCATCGCCACCAACGGTCAATACCATTACTTGATCGGGTGAAATGCCCAAAGCTTCACGAACCGCCAAAACTTTTGGATCGTTTTTATCATACGGAATAAAAGCCGACGTATCAATGCCCACAGGAAGTACTTCTATATTGTCTGGTTTTATACCGTCGCGCACATACATCTCTTTCACCCAATTGGACGTCACTAAAATGAGCGGCAACTGGTTTAAAACTTCTTGATAATTGGCAATATACCCGTCGGCAACCAGCCATGGCACGGCCAAAGTACCATAACGTTGCGGATGAAGCACAATATCTGGCGTGTGCCCCCAATAGCCAACACCAACAACCACATCGGGTTCAAACCAGCGGTAATACCATTCTTTTTCTTGCGAGGATTCAAAATGGACCGCATGGGCTTCAACGCCCAATTCGAGCAAACCTCGGTAAAGCATATCTCCTTGTGTTGCAAGTCCGCCCGGAGAAGGCGGATAATCATAAAGAACCAATACCTTCATAATTTTTTAATTAGATTGATTTTTTTTAAACCATTTTTGAGCATCTTCTGCATTTTTGAATTGCCAAAATGCTTCTTTTTTTGGCGTTGTTTGAGCTTCAAATCCTGAGGCTCCAAAACCATAGATTTCTGTGATTATCCGATACTTTTCTGCCCATATTTGAGATGGAAGATCAATGTGTAAATCGGCGGTTTCAATAGCTTTCGGATAGTAAGTTTTGCGGCCATCTTCATAAGCAAAAAGCCAAAGCACATCCATATTTATTTTTTGTTTTATCCACAGATTGATGATTGCGATTCCTATTTCTTCATGTCGCAAATGTTTGGTGTATTCGCCAAACGGACTATGTGTAATAATAAGATTATAGTTTTTTTGGGGAAGAAGATTTAATAGTTCAGTTTCGACCGCAATAGAATCTAAGGGGAATTGTTCAGGACCATCATCCAAATCGCCCATAATGGCGTTTGCGCCATACGCCAACACTGTTTTTTTGAATTTTGGAGCACGATCAGGATCAGTTTTTCTACATAAAGTGGCTATAAACCAGTGATCATCGGGATGCATCAAAATTTGGCCACCGCACCATAAAGTTTCATCGTCCGGATGGGCCACAATCACGGCATTGTTTGATTTAGACGTCATATGTTTTTTCTACATCAATATTTATTATTCGAATCCACTTTTAATGATGGTCGAAATCATTTTGAATTTTTCATTCGCTTTAATCGTGTTTTTTGAATTTGCAGGAATGATGATGCATTGGCCAGAATTCAAATTATAGATTTGCCCATCAACCCATATTTCAGCTTTTCCTT